>JARKOQ010000236.1 GCA_029976005.1 Aggregatilineales bacterium
GTCTGCCGCTGTCGGCCATCGTGCTGACCTTCAACAAGGAAAGCACCATCGAGGCCTGTCTGCGCAGCCTGCACGGCTGGGTCGGCGCGATCATCGTGGTCGACTCCGGCAGCACCGACGGCACGCTGGACATCGCGCGGCGCTACACCGACCAAATATTCAGCCATCCCTTCGAGCATTACGCTGCCCAGCGCAACTGGGCCCAGGCCCTCCCGGCCGTTCGCCACGACTGGGTGCTGCACGTCGACTCCGACGAGCAGGTCACACCGGAACTGCGCGCCGCGCTGGAGAACTTCTTTGCCTCCGGGATGGATGCCGGCGTGGACGGACTGCTTATCGCCCGGCGCACGGTCTTCCTGGGCCGCTGGATCAGGCACGGAGGGCTGTATCCGGTCTATCACCTGCGCGTCCTGCGCCGCGGCAAGGGGCGCTGCGAAGATCGCCTCTACGACCAGCACTTCGTGACCACCGGGGTTACGCGCCAGATCACGGGTGACCTGATCGATACGGTCACGACCAGCCTGGACGCCTGGACGCTGGGACACGTGCGCTGGGCCGGCATGGAAGCAGCCCAGGTTCAAAGTCCGGCCGCGCCAGGCACAGGCGGCGATTCCATGATCGTTCATGCCCGGCTGCGCGGCACGCCCATCGAGCAGCGCCGCTGGCTGCGGACCTCGGTGTACTATCGCCTGCCGCCATTCTGGCGGGCGCTGGGCTACTTCCTGTATCGTTACTTCGTGCGGCTGGGTTTTCTGGACGGCACGCAAGGTCTGATCTTTCACGTGTTGCAGGGCTTCTGGTACCGGTTCTACGTGGACGCCCGCCTGTGGGAGATGCACCACCCGGAAGGGAATACGCGCCAATGACTCGCATGGCCGACTTCTACGATCGCTACTGGCAGCACGAACGCGACGCGCCGCCCCTGCACCGCGCCTGGACCGCGCAGCGGATCGCCGGGCTGCAAGCCGCGCTGGCCGGACTGCCGTCCGGCGCGCCGGTGCTGGATGCCGGCTGTGGCCTGGCGGACTTCAGCCGCCTGCTGCTGGACAGCGGCTACGCCGTGACCGGGATCGATCTGGCCGCCGGGACGCTGGCGGCCCGGATCGTGGACGCGCCCACCCTCGCCGGGCGGCTGCTGGCCGCCTCGCTGGAAGGGGCGCTGCCCTTCCCGGCGGAGACCTTCGCCGCAGCCTGGTCGACCGAAGTGATCGAGCACGTGTTCGACGTGCATGCCATGCTGGCCGAGCTGAACCGGGTTTTGCAGCCGGGCGGCCTGCTGATCCTCACGACGCCCTATCACGGCCTGATCAAAAACGTCGTGCTGGCCCTGCACGGCTTCGAGCAGCATTTCGATCCATACGTCTCCCACATCCGCTTTTTCACCCGGCGCTCGCTGGCCGGCTGCCTGGAGCGAGCCGGCTTCCGGGTGGAGTCGGCGCGCGGCATCGGCCGCTTCTGGCCCGTGTGGATGTCGCATTTCGTCGTGGCGCGTAAGGTCAATCCCCCCGGCCCGCCGCCGGAAATTCACGGTTAGGACTCTGGAAGGCACGGATGGCCCGCATTCTGATCCACACCCTGGTGTTTGCCCCGGACGGCGTCTCGACCTCGGTGATCGTCTCCGAGCTGGCGGAGGACCTTGTCCGCCTGGGGCATCAGGTGACCGTCCTGACGACGGAACCGCACTACAACGTCGATCCTGAGGCGCGCGCCCAACAGGCCCTGCGCCGCCGTTGGCGCGGGCTGTTCTATACCAGCGCCTATCGCGGCATCCCGGTCTGGCACACGGCGATGCGTCCCAAAGGCAAGCGCAAACTGGGGCGCATCGTCGATTACCTGGGCTTCCACGCGATCGGCATCCTGCTTGGCCTGTTCGCCATCGGGCGGCAGGACGTCGTCCTGGCCGTCTCGCCGCCGCTGACGATCGGAGTCGCGGGCTGGATTCTGGCCTTCTTCAAGCGCGCCCGGCTGGTGTACAACGTCCAGGAGTTATACCCCGACATCGCGATCACGATGGGCGTGCTCAAAGAGAACTCCATCTTCACCCGCCTCCTGAAAGGGGTGGAACGCTTCATCTACGCGCGGGCCAGCGCCCTGGCCGTCATCTGCCCGCCGTTTGCCGAGGCGATCGCCGCCAAACGCATCGCCCGCGCCAAAATCCACGTGATCCCGAATTTCGTGGACGTCGACTTCATCCGGCCGGGGGACAAGGCCAACCCCCTCGCCCAGGAACTGGGCCTGGAGGAGCGTTTCGTCGTGCTCTACGCGGGCAACATCGGCATGACCCAGAGCTTCGACACCCTGCTCGAAGTCGCCGGGAGCCTCCAGGATGACCCCGGCCTCGTGTTCCTGATCGTCGGGGATGGGGCGCGGCGAAGTTACGTCGAGGCCCAGGTGAGCGACCGCCAGCTCACCAACGTCCGGCTGCTGCCTTACCAGCCGCGCAGCCGGGTGCCGGACATTTACGCCACTGCCGACCTATGCCTGGTCCCGCTGATGGAGGGCACCGCCCAGACGACCGTCCCCTCCAAGCTGTATACCATCATGGCCAGCGGACGCCCCGCCCTGGTCGCCGTGGACGAGGATTCCGACCTGGTGCAGACCGTGCGGGATGCCCAATGCGGCATTGCGGTCAAACCGGATGACGCCGGGGCGCTGCGCCAGGCCATCCGCCAGGCCCGCGAAAACCCGGCGGAACTTCAGGCCTTCGGCCGCAACGGCCGCCGCTACGCCGAGCTGCACCTCTCCCGCCGCGCGGTCAGCGCGCAGTACCACCGCCTGATCGAGACCCTCGCCGCGCGGTAGACCGCCCGGCTGGGAGCAATGGAGGAAATCCCATGTGGCAGAAACGCCTGATCCCGCGCGTGCTGCTGATCGCCCTGTGCCTGCCGGCGGGCCTGTCCGCCGCTCAGGGATGGCCGGATTTCGCCCGCCTGATCGGCCCGGATGAGGTGATGGGGCACATCCACGCCCTGTCGGTGGACATCGGTGCGCGCCCGGCCGGCAGCGAGGCCGAGGCGGACGCCGCCGCGTATATCGCCGCCGCGTTCGAGGCGTGGGGCTACGCGGTCACCTTCCAGACCTTCGACATGACCGAGGCCCTGGAGGAAGAAGACGTCGACGCGGACAGCGCCTTCTCCAGCAACGTGATCGCCGTGCGCGAGGGGGACGACTCGATCGTCGTCGTCGGCGCGCACCTGGACTCGGTCACCGATGGGACCGGCGCGGGCGATAACGCCTCCGGGGTGGCGGCGATGCTGGCGGCGGCGGAAGCCCTGGCGGACGTGAACATCCCCCACACCCTGGTCTTCGTGGCCTTCGGCGCGGAGGAGCTGGGCTTCGTCGGGTCGTACGCCTACGTGGACGCGCTTGGCCCGCGCGCCGACGACGTGATCGCCATGATCAACCTCGACACGGTAGGCATGGGCCCGACCCTGAACGCCTACGCCGGGGCAGAAATCAGGTGGCCAAAGGGTGACGACGACCCGATTCTGGAGGAAGGGCCGGTCTGGGTGCGCGACCTGGCCTTCGACCTGGCCGCCGAGATGAACCTGCCGCTGGGCACCTCCCCGGCGGAGTCGTATGACGGGTTCATCGACGATTGCAGCGACCACTATCCCTTCGTCGAGGCGGGCATCCCGGTAGTCTACTTCGACGCCTGGCTGTGGGAAGGCGCGGAAGACCCCTGGTGGGGCCAGGAGACCGCCGAGGGCGACATCCTGCACACCGCGGACGACGTTTACGAGAACATCGTGCCCGAACGGGTGGAAACGGCCGCCGAGCTGGCCGCCGCCACGGCCTACGCCCTCGCCTCCGGCCTCGCCACGCCGGAGTAAGGGGCGGCGCAGGCAGGCAGTCCACACGGGCTGTCGAGGGGGGTATGCCGAATCGGGGGCAAGGTCACGGAAAAACAGGAATAGGACACGGATTTCACGGAAAAGGCACGGAAAAACACGGATTCAAAGCACAATCGGTGAAAATCCGTGTTCCATCCGTTTTGTCCGTGTCCATAGTTTTTTTGACGGTGACCTTCCCCCAATCTGAAACACACACCTGTCGAGTATCCAATCGCTTCGGCAGCCCGGCCGCCGAAAACACCACGCAAGTTCGGCCGGACCCACGATGCGTCAGCCCTGCCCGGATGCCCGGCGGCCCCTCCCCGGCCCCAGGATGCACAATCCCACGGAGTGGCATATCATCGATATTCGTCGGAACCCACCTGACCACAGACGAAACGCGGCGCATGGCTGGTTCAAACACGATCACCCCGTCTGGCGGGGCCGGTGTTGTTGCAGGTTGCGCGGACTGACAATACTGGAGCAGGTTCATGGGGAAAAGGCTCGTTTTTCTTCTGCTGTTCGTGATTCTGGCGCTGCCCGGTCTGCAACCCACCGCCGCGCAAGACCTGCCGCCCATCCACGTGGTGATGCTCGGCGGGCAAAATCTGTGGGAGATCGATCAGGGCGGCATCAGCCAGCTGACCGCCGACGGGCATATCGTCGACGCGGTGCTGTCGCCGGATGGAACCCGGATCGCGTATCTCCAGACTTCGCCGCTTGCACTTGAGGCTTTCAGTCTGTACACCGGGTCCCCGCCCATGCCCCACGATGTCAAAGTAATCGATCTGGACACCCACGAGATCACGACCATCGCCGCGCAGCCGCCAGACGCGGCCCTGGCCAACGATCCCGCGCGGGACAATGCGATCCTGCATTCCACGCCGGCCTGGTCGCCGGACGGCACGCGGCTGGCCTGGGGGGAGCTGCATTATCCATCCTACGCGCCGGAATCAAACCGGATCATGGTTTACGATTTCGCCACGGGCGAAACCCAGGTGCTGCTCAGCGACCTCCCCTTCTTCAGCGGGCTGCCTGTCCCCCACAAACCTGGGTGGGGCAGCGGCATCGCGGTGATCCGTACCGAACCTCACCCCAGCGGCGTCAACACGCTTCGTACGCTTCTGGTCTACAGCGACCAGGATGGCAGCCCGCTCACCTCGACCGTGCTGCCCGACGATTACCTCGCTCATCTCTGGGCGAACGTCAACGGGCAGGCTCGGCTTGTCGTGCGCCTCTTTTCGGGCCGTCTGGACGTGATCGATCCCCAGACCGGGGAACTTGAGCCTGCGCCCGGCGATCTCCAGTTCTACAACCCACTCGTGGCGGAATCGGCTGCCATCCGGTTGATGACCTACCCCGGCGTGATCTGGCCCGATCTCTACCGCTGGGCGCTGACCTATCCCAACGGGCAGCGGCTCGTGGTGGACAAGTGGCTCGCGGTCGAGGGCGCGATCGCGCTGGCGCCCGATGGCCAGTCGGTGGCGGTATCCAGCAGCGATAACACCCTGGATGTCTACTGGCCCGACAGCACGGTGCTGCAGGGCGGCCGGCTGAATGTCCCCGCCACCCAGTTATTCTGGGGGCCGGTGGCGTGGCGACTCGTCCCGCTGACCGAATGTGATGGGGCGCTGCCATCGATGGTGCGCGCCACGGGAACGGTGAAGGCGGTCACCCCGATCAACCTGGTGAGCGAGCCACAAAACGGGGACGTGCTGGCTCAGATTCAGCCGGACGAGCTGTTCAGCGTCCTGTCGGGGCCGGCCTGCCATGGGGGCATGTACTGGTGGGAGGCGATCTACCAGAGCACGATCGGCTGGGTTGCCGAGAGCGACAGCAGCGCCTATTATGTGCAGCCTGTCGCCGCGACCGGGTAAGCCATCGCGCTTCCAGGTGCGGGCGACGCCGCGCGGCGTCGCCCGCATCCCCACCCTGGCTCGCTGTCTGGGAGCGCTCCCAACCAGTTGACAAAATCGCCGGTTTGTGAGATACGTTCACTGTGATTCCCGGCAGGGGCGGCTCGCGGCGGGTTGGCGCGGGCCGGGTTTCGACGCGCGGCTGTGAGCGTTCACCGGAGAACCCTGGATCGGGGCAACAAAAAACCCATGCCGCGAACGACATGGGTTGGGTCATGATATGCCCCATAGCGGACTCGAACCGCTGTTTTGGCCTTGAGAGGGCCACGTCCTGGGCCACTAGACGAATGGGGCGGACGAAAAGCATTGTAGCAGGCCGCGCGGGCTTCGTCAAGCACGAGCCGCGGGCCGATCACATCCAAACCGGGCCGTTTCGCGATCGATGCGGCGGCCGGGCGAGAGCAAAACATGACAAATCGCCCGAATTCTGCTATGGTTAGCCTGGGATCATTTGGTTGTGATTTCAACAATCATTTGCGGTACAATGATGGGTAGTACATTCTGCCCAAATGGGATTTATCGGCTATGTCAGAAACATCAGCAATCACCGTCGAAGAAGTCCGCAAACTCAGCCTGCCCCTGGGCACCACCGTTCTGGCCGGACATGAGTCCCTCGCCCACGTGGTCAACTGGACGGCCCTGATCTACCCTCAAGAGATCGGCCCCAAGCCACTCAACAAGGGGGAGCTGGTCATCCTGGCCCCGCTGGAACGCAATTTGTCGATTCCGAACCGGGATGCCGCCGTCGTGCGTCAAGCGGTCGAAGCCAAAGCCGCGGCGGTCGTCCTGGCTGAAAACCCCTCCACCCTGGCCTTGCAAGAGGCTCGCAACGGCAAGATGCCCCTGCTGCTCCTGCCCGGCGGCTACAACGTCCGCGACGTCGAGCGCACGGTCATCACCCTGCTCGTCGACCGGGAAGCGCAGATCGAACGGCGCGGCACCCAGATTTACCGCCAGCTCACCCAGATCTCGTCCCAGAACGAAGGCATGGCCGAACTGGTCAATGCCATGTCGGAACTGACCGGCAAGTCGATCATCATCCACGACAAGCGCCTGCACATCGTGCAGAGCGCGGCCACCCCGGACGTGGCCGATATCTGGGAAGACATCCTGAAGTTCACGTCCCAGCCGGCCAACCTGCCGGAGAAGCTGCGCAACCGCCACCAGGTCAGCAACCTGGACGTCCCGATGCAGGAACAGCGCCTGCCCTTCGGGCAGTACACCCGCCTGATCGCCCCGATCGTCAACCAGGCGGTCGGGCGCGGCTACCTGTCGATCGTCGGCCTCAAGGACACGATGGACGAGGTCGACGCGCTGGTCACCGAGCACGGCGCGGCGGCCTGTGCCCTGGAGATGGCCAAGGCCAAGGCCATCAGCGAAACCGAAAAGCGCCTGCGCGGCACCTTCCTGGACCGCCTGCTGATCGGCGACGTCAACCAGCAGGAAGCCGTCCGCCAGGGTGAGCGCTTCAACCACAACATGGCGGCCCCGCACATCGCCATCGTCCTGGCCTGGCAGGGGACGGATACCCCCTCGATCCGCCGTCTGGAGACCCTGGTCAACGGGATCGTCTCCAACCGGCGCGAGGAAGCCCTGGTCTGGCAGCGCGACGATCACGTCGTGATCTTCTACTCCACCGACGAGGAGAACCCGATCGACACGTCGCTCGTCCTGGCCGAAAACCTCCGCCAGGAGGCGCGCCGCCAGCAGCCCCAGCACCGGATCGCGATCGGCCTCGGCCAGAAGGCCCTGCACGTCAACCAGTGGCGCGAGAGCTACCAGGACGCCCAGCAGGCGGTCGACCTGGCCTGCCGCCTGGAAACTGACGAACCGCTCTACATCGGCGACCTGGGGGTCTACCAGCTCATCCTGCGTCTGGAAGACCGCGAGACGCTGCTGGCCTTTTCCGGGCACATCCTGGGGGCGCTACTCGACTACGACGAGCGCAACCGGGCCGACCTGATCAAGACCCTGGAGGCGTTCTTCGCCTGCCACGGCAACCTGAGCAAGACCGCCGAAAAGCTGATCGTGCACCGCAACACGCTGCTGTATCGCATGAACCGCATCAGCGAGATCGCGGACATGGACCTCAACCGGCCGGAGACGCGCCTGGGCGTGCATCTGGCCCTGGTTATCCGCCAACTCTTGCTCAACAACTAACCCATCCAAGTGAATCAAAAGGGACGGCCGCGCTGGCCGTCCCTTTTTTGTCGTCTGGATGTTGCCCTCGTCAGCGGTTGGCGAAGCGGTAGCCTACCCCGCGCGAGGTCAGGATGTACTGCGGGCGCTCCGGGTCCTGCTCGACCTTCTGGCGCAGGTAATGAATGTACAGCTTGAGGCTGTCGATCGCGTCGGAGTATTCCGGCCCCCAGGCTTCGCTGACCAGGTCGTTGCGGGTGATCACCCGCCCGGCGTTGCGCACCAGCACCCCCAGCAGGTTGAACTCCTTGGGTGTCAGGTGAACCGGCTTGTTGCGGACGCGCACCTCGCGGTTGAGGAAGTTGACCCGGAACTCGCCGCCGTCGAAGACCAGCTCCTCCGAGATCGAAGGCGCGGGCGCGCGGCGCAGGTGGGCGCGCACGCGGGCGACCAGCTCGTCGTTATCGTAGGGCTTGACCACGTAATCGTCCGCGCCCATCTCCAGCCCCTTGACCACGTCGCGGATCTCGCTGCGGGCGGTCAGGAAGATGATCGGCACGTCGGAAAGCTCGCGCAGGCGGCGGCAGACTTCCCAGCCGTCCATCTCCGGCATCATGATGTCCAGCAGCACCAGGTCGGGATGCGAACGGTACGCCTTGCGCAGGCCGTCCTCGGCCCGGTAGGCCTTGATGACCTCGTATCCGCGCCGTTCCAGCAGGATCGAGATCAGTTGGACGGTGGTTTCTTCGTCGTCGATCACAAGGATTTTTTCGGCCATGCCTCTGCCTCTTTCCGGGCATTCGGTTGACCCAGGTCAACCCCCGGCAAACCGGCTCCAAACCGGATCAGTCCGCCAGCTATCAGATTTCTAACTTTCTAACCAACTGTAGCATGGCCCGATTCGATGTGCAAGCCGGGTAGTACCAATGTCCACGGAAAGCGGAACACCCAGAAAGCCGACCTTCAGGCCGGCTTTCTGGGAAGCATTTTTCACCTGATGCCGGGATGCAGCCGTCCCCGACGGCCTAGCCGTTCGCCAGCATCCCGCGCAAAACGTATTGCAGGATGCCGCCGTGGCGGTAGTACTCGACCTCGACCGGCGTATCCAGCCGGGCGATGACCTGGAACCGGAAGGCGGAGCCGTCCTCGCGCCCGGCCCGGACGGTCACTTCCTGCATCGGCCGGATCGAATCGTTCAGCCCTTCGATGGAGAAGGACTCGTGCCCGGTCAGGCCCAGCGATTGCCAGGTATCCCCCGGCTTGAACTGGAGGGGCAGCACGCCCATCCCGACCAGGTTGCTGCGGTGGATGCGCTCGAAGCTGGCCGCGATCACCGCCCGCACCCCCAGCAGGAACGCGCCCTTGGCCGCCCAGTCGCGCGAGGAGCCGGTGCCGTATTCCTTGCCGGCCAGGATGACCAGCGGCGTGCCCGCTTCCTTATACTGCATGGCCGCGTCGTAGATCGGGGTCTGCTCACCAGTCGGCAGGTAGCGGGTATAGCCGCCTTCCACCCCAGGCACGAGCTGGTTCTTGAGCCGGATGTTGGCGAAGGTGCCGCGCGTCATCACGCGGTCGTTGCCGCGCCGCGAGCCGTATGAGTTGAACCACTGCGGCGCGACGTCGTGATCGATCAGGTACTTACCGGCTGGGCTGTCCTTGGCGATCGAGCCGGCCGGGGAGATGTGGTCGGTCGTGACCGAATCGCCCAGCACGGCCAGCGCCCGCGCGTCCAGGATGGGCCGGATCGGCTCCGGCGTGGTGGACAGACCCACGAAGAAGGGCGGCTCCTGAATGTAGGTCGAGTCCTCGTTCCAGGCGTAGACCTCGGAATCGCCGCTGTTGATGGCGTTCCAGGTCGGGTTGCCGTCGAAGACGTTGCCGTACTGCGTCTCGAACATGGCCGGTTTGATCGCGCTGGCCACCGCGTCCGCGATCGCCTGCTGGCTGGGCCAGATGTCCTTGAGGTAGACCGGCTCGCCCCGATCATTGTGCCCCAGCGGCTCGTTGACCAGGTCGATGTCCACCGTCCCGGCCAGGGCATAGGCCACCACCAGCGGCGGCGAAGCCAGGTAATTGGCCCGCACCAGGGCATTGATCCGCCCCTCGAAGTTGCGGTTGCCGCTCAGCACCCCGGCGGCCACCAGGTCGCCGGTCTGGATCGCATCGGCCACCGCGCCGGGCAGCGGGCCGCTGTTGCCGATGCAGGTCGTGCAGCCATACCCGACCACGTGGAAGCCAAGCTGC
This sequence comes from Aggregatilineales bacterium, assembly GCA_029976005.1. Taxonomy (GTDB): domain Bacteria; phylum Chloroflexota; class Anaerolineae; order Aggregatilineales; family Ch27; genus JARKOQ01. The sequence continues at coordinate 10,133 of JARKOQ010000236.1, forward strand.
TCCAGGTAGGGCAGCAGGCCCGCTTCCTTCAAATAGTCGGTCACCACGCGCGAGCCGGGGGCCAGGCTGGTCTTGACGTAGGACGGCGTCCGCAGACCCTTCTCGACGGCGGCTTTGGCCAGCAGGCCCGCGCCGAGCATCACCGACGGGTTGCTGGTGTTGGTGCAACTCGTGATCGCGGCGATCACCACCGCGCCGTGGCCCAGTTCCAGCCCGCGCCCGTTCGTCCCCACGCCGACCTTTTTCTGGGCCGCGGCCTCGTCCAGACCAAAGCCGCGCGCCTCCACCGGGGCGCGCAAGGCCGCCTCGAACGAGGTCTTCATGCCGGCCAGCGGGACGCGGTCCTGGGGGCGTTTTGGCCCGGCCAGACTCGGCTCGACCGTGCCCAGGTCAAGCTCCAGCGTGTCGGAGAAGATCGGGTCGGGCGTCTCGTCCGTGCGAAAGAGGCCCTGGGCCTTGTGGTAGGCTTCCACCAGCCCGATCAGCGCCGCCGGGCGGGCGGTGCGCGCCAGGTAGCGCAGCGTCTCGTCATCGACCGGGAAGAAGCCCATCGTCGCGCCGTATTCCGGGGCCATGTTGGCGATGGTCGCCCGGTCGGGCAGGCTCATGCTGCTCAGGCCGCTGCCGTAGAACTCCACGAACTTGCCGACCACGCCCTTCTGGCGCAGCATCTGGACGACGGTCAGCGTGAGATCGGTCGCCGTGACTCCTTCGCGCAGCCGGCCATACAGCTTGAAGCCGATCACCTCCGGGGTGAGCATGTAGACCGGCTGGCCGAGCATGGCCGCCTCGGCTTCAATGCCGCCCACGCCCCACCCCAGCACGCCCAGGCCGTTGATCATCGTGGTGTGCGAGTCCGTGCCGACCACGGTATCCGGCAGGGCCAGACCGTCCACGACCTGTACCACCGGGGCCAGGTATTCCAGGTTGACCTGGTGGACGATCCCGGTCGCGGGGGGCACGACCCGGAAGTTGTCGAAGGCGTTCTTGCCCCAGTGCAGGAACTCGTAGCGCTCGCGGTTGCGCTCGAACTCCATGTCCGCGTTGAGGCGCAGCGCGTCCAGCGAGCCGAAATGATCGACCTGAACCGAATGATCGACCACCAGATCAACCGGGATTTGCGGGTTGATCCGGGCCGGATCGCCGCCCAGGCGAGCCAGGGCCGAGCGCAGCGCGGCCAGGTCGACCAGGGCCGGGACGCCGGTGAAATCCTGCAGGATGACGCGCGACGGCTTGAAGGGCAGCTCGCGGGTAGAGGGACGGCCGTCCCAGTTCGCCAGCGCGATCACGTCCTCGCGGGTCACGACGAACCCGTCCTCGTTGCGCAACAGCGATTCCAGCAGAATCTTGATCGAAAACGGCAGACGAGCCACCGCCGGAATGCCGCTGGCTTCCAGGCGGTTGAGGCTGTACAGCGTATAGGACGCACCCTCCGGGGTCGTCAGAGTGGCGCGGGCCTTAAAAGTATTTTCGGACATGCCAATCCTCGTCTTGTGGGGCAGCAACCGGGCTTTCAAGACCCGATAATACCACAATTTCAGCCAGAAACGCCGCCTATCCGAAACGCGGCCCGGCCCCGCTGCATCAAAAGAAGGAGAGGCCGGGATTGCCGGCATGCACCAGCACTCTGGCCACCGCCGGATGAAATCTTTACGCAATGAATTAAGATTTGCGCCCTGATGGATGTCCCGGCAGGCTGGAATCGGTTCCTGACCCCGTGCTTCTGGGGACAAGGAGCCGCAAGAAAGGTTATCAGCGTACATCTGGGGGGCTTGACACACTCCTTATAATGATATAAGAGCTTGATCATGGGTGTGGCCAGACTGAGGTTCCGCTTGCGGAGCCGCTTCTAATAGAGCGCTAACACACTCGGCCTTAAATTGGATTTATACTTGTGTTAAATTTTACAAGTTGGCGGTCGTAAAACAGTTTCCGGCCGCGCAAACGTTTCGCTAGACGTGGCGCGACCGTCCAAAAACCAAACCGTAGGGAGGCAGTGAACGTCCGTGATCCAGGAATTGATGAACCGAGCCGATCAGCAGGGCTATGTCACATTCGAGGATGTATTGGAACTGTTGGGGGAAGAAGGAGACGACGTAAACGCCCTTGAAGCTGTGTTGGACGAACTGGATGAGCTGGGGATTGAACTGCGCCAACACGACGACGAGCAGGACTACGCCCCGCACGGCTTTGAAACGGACGATGAATTCAGCGCCGAGGAAATCACCGATCCCAGCGTGGGCGACATCAACGCGGTTTCGGCGGACGACCCGGTGGGCCTCTACTTCCGCCAGATGGCCCAGGAACCCCTCCTGACCGCGGAAGAGGAAATCGAGCTGGCCAAGCGGATCGAGCGTGGCAAGGACTCCGTCCAGAAGCTCAGCCGCGTCAGCCGCGACTGCAACGCGACCCTGCGCCGCGAGCTGGATGCCCTGGTGGAAGACGGCCAGTATGCCCGCGAGCACCTGGGCCGGGCCAACACCCGCCTGGTGGTCTCCATCGCCAAGCGTTACATGGGCCAGGGCCTGCCCTTCCCCGACCTGATCCAGGAAGGCAACGTCGGCCTGATGCGCGCCGTGGATAAGTACGACTACAAGCGCGGCAACCGCTTCAGCACCTACGCCACCTGGTGGATCCGCCAGGCGATCACGCGCGCCCTCGCCCAGAAGACGCGCACGATCCGCATCCCGCTGCACATGACCGAGCGCATCCGCCAGATGTACCGCACCGCCCAGGTGTTGGAGCAGAACCTTGGCCGCCGGCCCACGCCGGAGGAGATCGCCAAGGAAATGGAACTGCCCGCCGAGGCCGTGCGCAGCATGATGGACGCCAGCCAGCACGCCATCGCCCTGGAGCGCCCGGTCGGCGACGACGGCGACAGCGAGTTCGGGGACTTCATCGAAGATCAGGACACGCCCAGCCCGCTCGAATCGGCCACCCAGCACCTCCTGCAGGAGACGATCGAGGAAGTCCTGGCGGAACTGACCCCGCGCCAGAGCCACATCCTGCGCCTGCGCTTCGGCCTGGGCGGCGGCGAGCCGCACACCCTGGAAGAGATCGCCAACAAGTTTGGCCTCAGCCGGGAGCGCATCCGCCAACTGGAGAAGGAAGCCTTGCGCCGCCTGCGCCATCCCAAGCTGGCCCACAACCTGCGCGATTACCTGAGCTAGCCAGCAAATCAAGCTAATCCGAGAACCGGGCCACAACGCCCGGTTTTTGTTTGCCTTGGACAAACATCTGGAGAATAATGAACTTATGCTATGATTTTGACACATTGTCTTCGGAGCAACCGATGCCTTACGTATTTATCAGCTATTCGCGGAAAGACGCGGCTTTTGTAGAGCGGCTCTATGCCGATCTCAAGAGCAATAACATCAACGCATGGGTTGATACCTACAAAATATCGCCGGGCCAAAACTGGGACAGAACTATTCATGATGCTCTAGAAAATGCCAGCGCCCTGATTTTAGTCATTTCTCCCGATAGTATGGCCTCGCAAAATGTGCATGCGGAATATCTATATGCATTGGAGATGGATAAGCCTGTCCTCCCAATTGTCGTAAGAGAGGCTTCAATCCCACTTCAGTTACGGCTGCTCCAATACCTCGATTTTCGAGACTCTTACGAGTTGGGGTTATCCAAACTGATAGGGGCCCTAAAGTCAAGGTGGTCTCCCGAATCGATCGAACCACCTCCGCAAGAAAAGGATTTTGAACAATCCAATATAGTTCCAGAACCCGCCAATAAAGGCTATGCCTTCCTTAGCTATATCAGTGAAGATGCTGACTTCATTGACAAACTCAAAGACTTTCTCGAAACCCGCGGTTATGCTTTCTGGGATTATCGGGAAAGTGAAAGAGACTACAACACAGAACTCTATCGCGAGTTGGAAAGCAAGATCGAGGAAGCAGCCGTCTTCATATCGGTTCTATCCGACGCATGGCGCAAAACATTGTGGACAGCCCGCGAGTATGTCTATGCTGAAGAAGCCAAAGTGCCTGTGTTTGTCGTGCAGGCAAAACCATTGGATCGCCCGGTGCCAATACTTCTCAACCTGCGTACTCGAATTGACATGTCCAAAGACTTCAATGCCGGGATTAAAAAGCTCGACGAGGAACTCGACAAAAAGGGCCTCTAGCCCACAACCTGCGCGATTACCTGAGCTAGCCGCGCGGCCCAACTACTGAACATCAAAGGAGCCGGGAGTCATCCTGGCTCTTTTTTTGCCGCGCCGCCGGGTTTCCAGGGGCAAGCCAGGCCAATCGCATCAAACTGAAAAAGCATCTCACCGCAGGAAATACGGAGGACACAGAGGAGCAAACAAGTTCACCCGCTTTTGATTCGCGGCTTCTGTGGCACGGGTTTTTCTGATTTTCGTTTTTCTCCGCGTTTTTTCCTGGCGTTTTGGCGGTTCATCCTGTTCTTGATGCGTCGCCCTGAGGGGCAAGCGCCCAGCCCAGCACAAATCTCATTTTTAATATATACTTAGACTTAAGGCAAAATTGCGACACAAGGAAACTTACGAACCCTCATGCTCAGGGAACTCATCCGCTCACTCCTGACGCCGCCCGTCTTCGAGGACGAGGAACAGACCCGGGCTGCGCTTCTCCTCAATACCATTCTGCTGGCGCTGCTGGTTCCCGCCATCCCTGAGTTGCTCATCACCCTTGTTCAGGGCAATCCAGAGGACACGCTGACGATCATCGGCCTGATCGGGGTCATCCTGATTCTGCTGGCTCTCATGCGCCGGGGGCAGGTCTATCTCGCCAGTGTGCTGATCTCGCTGACGGTCATGGGCGCGGTGACGCTGTTCGTGCTGACCGGCAACGGCCTGCACGATCTCGTGATCCTCGGCTATCCGCTGGTGATGGTTCTGGCCAGCCTGCTGCTGGGCAAACATGCACCGCTGCTGTTCTGTCTGCTCGCCCTGTTCTGCCTGACCGGGGTCTACCTGGCCGAAAGCGCCGGCCTGGTGGATACCCCCTTTCGAGGTCTGTCCGGCCCCGAAGACCTGGGAATCATCGCCATCCAGCTCGGCCTGACCGCCGGTTTCCTTCGGGTGATGATCGCCGGCCTGCACAGCAGCCTGGACCGCGCCCGCCGCAACGAGGCGCGGCTGGCCGAGGCCAACCGGGAACTCGAACATGAAGTTGCCGAACGGGCTGCCGTCCAGGCCGAGATCCAGTACCTCAACGACCAGCTTGAGCAGCGCGTCGCCAACCGCACCGCTGCTCTTCAGGCCGCCAACGAGCGCCTGATCGCGCTCAGCCGGGTCAAGGACGAATTCGTCTCCAACGTCTCGCACGAGCTGCGCACGCCCATCACCAGCCTCAGACTGCGCCACCACCTGCTGGTTCGCCAGCCGGAGCGCAGCGCCGAGCACCTCGAGGTCGTGAAGCGCGAGATCGACCGCCTGGAGTCCCTGATCGAAGACCTGCTCACCCTATCGCGGCTCGATCAGGATCGGATCGAGTTCAAGCTCGGCCCGGTCGACCTCAACGCCCTCATTGCCGACTACGTCTCCGACCGGCAGCCGCTGGCCGCCGGCCGCATGCTGGACCTGGCCTTCACCCCGGCTCCGGGCCTGCCCCTCGTCCAGGCGGACGGCCACCTGATCGGGCAGGTGATCGGCATCCTGCTCACAAACGCGCTCAACTACACACCCAGCGGGGGCCGGATTAGCGTCAAGACCTGCCTGCGGGCCACCGGCGAAGTCACCTGGGCCGGCTTCAGCATTCAGGATACCGGGCCGGGAATCCTCCCGGAAGAACAGGGCGAGATATTCACCCGTTTCTACCGGGGCGAGGCGGGCCGCGCGTCCGGCATCCCCGGCACCGGGCTGGGGTTGGCCATCGCCCAGGAGATCGTCGCCCGCCATCAAGGCAATATCGAAATCGCCAGCGCGGGCATCCCCGGTAACGGAACCACCTTCAGCGTCTGGCTGCCGCTGCCGTGATCCGGCCCCAACCCTGGGCCACCTGGAAAACACCCCCGATCACCAGCGGCGTGAATCAGCGTTTGTCGGCTTCCTCAGTAAGGGACTGGATGCGCTGGAAGGCATCTTCCCGGCTCGACGCGATCAGCATACGGGTGTCGTCGCCATATACGCGCGAAAGCAGGCTGATCGTCGAACGCGCGAATGGATGTGGATTGATCAGAAAAAAGTAGCCGGCATTGGGGTAGCGCGGGATGCGTCCGATCAACCGTTTCAGGTGCAGCAGGGCATTCCCCTGCGGCCTGCGCCCGACCATGCCAAACTCGATTATGCAGTGGGCCTTGTGATCGAGTCCATTGGTCATCTCCAGGCAGTCAAGATGTTTTTGTTCAAAGTCGGGCCAATCCCAGGGGTCCGTCAGAACGATTTCAATCAGTCTTTTTTCTTCATTGAACCAGCGGACGTCGATACCCATTGCTTCCTCTTTCGCACAATACCCAGGTCACGATCACTTCATTTCGCCCAACTATCATGAAATATCCAGGAATTCTTTGGAGTGATCTTACAACGACACCCTTGATCAGCGTTCCACTCCAGGGCCACCTATTCTCCCGGAGCAGGGGCCATCCAGTCCATTCCCCCGGCCACATGAACGCCGGAGCGCGGCATACCCAGCCCCCATGATCGCCGCACACACCCCGCGCGACGGGCACGACGCCACCGGGATGCCCGGCCCGTTCATCCGGGGAGGTCGACCTGGGCGGGCGCCCCGTCGACCAGCGCCGGCCGGCGTCCTATGATCCCTGGCGCATGGCCTTAATACGCCTCAAAACATCGTCCACGTTGCCGGTGACGATCAGATTGGGATCCTGCCCATACACGCGCACCAACAAGCCGATCAGCGAGCGCGCGAAAGGATGGGGATTGACCAGAAAACAGGCGGCCGCATTGGGGTAGGCCCTGGTCTGCTGGGACATCCGTTTCAAATGCATCAGCGCATTACCCTGTGGCCTGCGGCCCTTTCCGGAAAACTCGACGATGCAGTAGACGGGGTAGTCGACCGCAGTGGTCAACTCCAGGCCTTGAAAGTACCGCTGCTCAAATTCGGGCCAGTCCCAGGGATCTCTTAGAACCAGTTGAACAATTGTTTTGTCGTCATTGAACCAGTTCACATCGATCGCCACAGGGAATCTCCTCTTGGATAATTGCTTGTTCTATTATCACGCAATTTCGCCAAACCGTTGTAAAAAAATTACGAATTCTTCATAAATAACACACAAAAGCAATTCTTTAGCAACACCCCGGTCACTCATGTCTGGAGCGCGGTATACTCTCCCCTGTGACTGTCGACCCCACCCAGGAGAGTCGCATCGTGGAATCGATGACGTTCCAGGCCATGAACCTCGCCGTCTTCCGCGGAGAGCCGCTGCCGCACGTCTTCTTCCAGCCACGCATCGAGCCGTGGTACCACTGGCACCAGCTTTTCGGCCAACTGCCGGAAGCGTATGCGCGCATGGACATCCCCACGTGGTTCGATCACCTCGACTGCTCGATGCGCTACGTGCACTACTACACCGGCATGCCCAACCCGATCGTCCAGGAGTTCGACCCGGCCGTGCGCGTCCAGGAGCGCTTCACGGGGGAGCACGGGGTCAAAGTCTACCCGACGCCCCACGGCGACCTGGTCGAGGAATTGACCCTGACTCCCGACCGCGAATGGCGCGTGACCGAGTTCGCCGTCAAAGCTGTGGACGATCTCAAAAAGCTGCGCTGGCTGTACGAACACACAACTTTCCGCTATTCGGCCGAGCACTTCGCGCAAGGCATGGCCCTGGTCGGCGCGCGCGGCGAACCGCAGTTCTGGACGGTGCGCAGCCCCTACCAGGCCCTGGCGATCGACTGGATGCGCTACGAGCACTTCATCTACGCCCTGGCCGACCACCGGGCCGAGATCGAAGTCACCCTGGCGGCCATCGACGCGGCCTACGACCGGGTCTTCGCGGAACTGGCCGCCGCGCCGGAAGTGCGGATCGTCAACTTCGGGGAGAACATTCACGGCCACCTGACCGGGCGGCGGCCCTTCGAGGAACTGCTGCGGCCCTGGTACGAGAAGCGATCGGGCCAGCTCCGCGCGGCGGGCAAATTCACCCACATCCACATCGACGGCGCGGTGCGCCCGCTGCTGCCGCTGCTGGCCGAGCTGCCCTTCGACGGTTACGAAGCCCTGACGCCGGAGCCGCAGGGCGACGTGACATTAGAGGAAATCGCGGCCCACATCGGCGACAAAGTCCTGCTGGATGGCATCCCGGCGGTGCTGTTCATGGAGCCGTACACCCGCGACGACTTGATGGCCTGCGTGGAGCGCCTGGTCGAACTGTTCCACCCGCGCCTGATCCTGGGCGCGTCGGACGAGGTACCGGAGGGCGCGGACGAAGAAGCCATCGAGCGCGTGCGGCTGATCGCGGAATGGAG
>JARKOQ010000256.1 GCA_029976005.1 Aggregatilineales bacterium
GCTGAGCGCGGCCAGCCAGCGGGCGCGGGCTTCATCAGGGGGGACGAGGTTGAAGAATTCAGGCATGGGCGCTTCCAGGTCAGGTAGCTTTGTCGCGGACAGGGATCAACAGCAGGGGCACATGCACCCGTTCCGAGATGCGGGGCGTGATACTGCCTTCCCAGAAGGCGTCCATCCCGGCCTTGCCGTGGGTGCCCAGCACGATCAGATCGGCATGGACGGCGTGGGCGGTGTCCACGATCATGCTGGCGGGTTCTCCCCGCTGGACGGATGTCTGGATCGCTGGGATATCGCCACCCAAAAGGGCGGTTTGTTCCTGCAGGTACAGCGCGGCGGCCTGCTCATTGAAGTCGAGCAGGGCGGCCGTCGCGCCGGGCAGCAAGCGGGACGTGGCCGCATGAATGCCGGTCAGCGTCTCCCGGCGGTGAATGACCATCAACAGGTGCAGATTGGCCTGGCACGTCCGGGACAGTTCGGCAGCCACGGGCAGACCCAGGGCGTGCTCCGGGTTGCCATCCAGCGGGACGAGGATGCGTCCGCAGGTCAGTTCCAGTGGCATGCCGCCCTCCGCCGGAGGGACGAGCAGTACAGGCACGCTGCCCTGGGCCGTCACCTGCTGGGCGATGCTGCCGTACAGCCAGGAACGCAGTCCGCCCTGCCCATGCGTGCACATCACAATCAGATCGGTGCCCAGTTCCAGTGCGTGAGCCACGATGCTGTATCCCACGTGGTCGACTGCCTCGGTGTGAACATGGAAGTCGGCCGCGACTTCGGGCGGAAAGGCGCGCCGGGCGACGTCCTCCAGGTAGGCGCAGGCCTCATCCTGATCGGTCAGGTGGCGCTCCCCATGAACGGCCTGAGGGGCGTTGCGTTCGATCAGATGGAGGAGTGTGACCCGGCTGTTGAAGTGGCGGGCGATATGACGGGCGGCGGGCAGCACGGTCTCGGCCAGGGTCGAACCGTCCAGAGGGACGAGAAGGTGTTCGAACATCGCCTTATCCTCCGGCAAACGTCTGGACCAGCAGGTAGATGTTCAGCGCGACAATCAACGCGGCGATGAGTCCGGCCAGCAAGGTCGTGCTCCGCCGGTTGACCAGCACGCCCATCAGATCGCCCCGGCGCGTAAACATGATCAGCGGGATGATGGCAAAAGGCAAGCCGAAGCTCAGCATGACCTGACTCAGAACCAGCGTTCGGGTAGGGTCCAGTCCGGCGGCAATCACCAGCAGCGAGGGCAGCATCGTCACCAGACGGCGCAGCCAGGGCTGGATGTGGCGGTGCAGGAAGCCCTGCATGATTACCTGGCCAGCCATCGTCCCGACCGACGAGGACGACAGGCCCGCCACCAGCAGCGACATGGCGAAAATTCCACTGGACGCCTGGCCCAGCAGCGGTTCCAGCGTGCGGTGGGCCTCTTCGATAGAGCCGACCTGGGTCATGCCCTGAGTGTGAAAAGTCGAAGCGGCCATGATCAGCATGGCGGCGTTGATCAGGCTGGCGAGTCCCATTGCCACGCCAATATCGATTACCTCGAAGCGGAACAGACGGCGCAGCAGAGCCGGTTCCCGGACGACGATGCGGTTCTGCATGAGAGCGGAATGCAGGAAGATGGCATGCGGCATGACGGTTGCGCCCAGGATGCCCGCCGCCAGCAGGATGCTTTCCGGTCCCTGGAACTGGGGGACGATCGAATGGTAAAGTACCTGCCCCAACTCAGGGCGATCCATGCCTGTTTCGATGACGTAACTGACGGCCACGATGCCGATCAAAATCGTGATCACGGCTTCAATCGGCCTGAAACCGTAGCGCTCCAGGCCAAGGATCAAGAAGGTGACGACCGCAGTGAGCAGCCCGGCTGCCCACAGGGGGATACCAAACAAGAGGTTGAAGCCCAGCGCCGCGCCCAGAAACTCGGCAAGGTCCGTGGCCATCGCCACCACTTCCATCAAGACCCACATGCTGATGACCACCGGGCGCGGGAAGCTGGTCCGGCACAACTCAGCCAGATTCTGGCCGGTGGCGATACCCAGCTTGGCGGACAGCGTCTGGATCAGCATGGCCATCAGGTTGCTGCCGAAGATCACCCACAGCAAGAGGTAGCCATACTGCGCGCCGCCCTGGATATTGGTGGCGAAGTTGCCGGGGTCGACGTAAGCCACGCTGGCGATGAACGCCGGGCCGAGGAAGGGCAGCAGGCTGGCCAGACGGCCTTTTTTGCTGCTGCCGGCGAGTACCTCCACCGCGGCCTGGACAGTCCCCCGATCCCCGGAGCGCGCCTCATCGACGCTTCCCGAATCTTTCATAGAACCTCGCTTGAGAGGCACGTTCGCCCGGCGAGCGGTTGTGATTCCGGATCGGATTGTACCCCGCGCAAGGCGTTTGGGCAGGCGGGGTTGCTGCGTACCTGGGGTTGCGGCCATAATGAGAGAGGCTGGATCGCTGGAATCACCGCTGAAAGGAGTTCCCCGTGCGTCGAGTCGGCCGGGTGGCGCTGGTGATGGGCTTGCTGCTGGGTCTGGCGGTGCTTGTCCTGGCCAAAGCGCCGGTCGTGACCGGC
>JARKOQ010000262.1 GCA_029976005.1 Aggregatilineales bacterium
ACGGGCCTGCCTGCCGGACCCGTACTGTGTCTTTACTGTCAACTGACGACTGTCAACTGACCACTGGAGTCCCTTTCATGCCCGACCCATCCCTGTTCCCGCCGATCTTCACCGGCCGGCTCGTCCGGCTGAGCGCCCCTCTGCCGGAGGACGGCGCGCTGCTCGCCGCCTGGAGCCACGACGACCAGTACGCCCGCCTGCTGGACGACGACCCGGTCCGTCCCCAGACGCCGGGCGAGTTCACCACCGGCCCCGGCGGGGACCACTACTACTTCCACGTCCGCACCTTGCAGGACGATACCCTGATCGGCTTCGTGGCGCTGTTCAACCTCAAGTGGCGCAACCAGACCGCGGAGCTGGCGATCGGGATCGGCGACCCGGCCTTCCGGGGGCGCGGCTATGGCAGCGACGCCCTGCGTGTGCTGCTGGCCTTCGCCTTCGAGGAACTGAGTCTGCACCACGTCGGCCTGACCGTGATGGACTACAACACGGCCGCGATCCGGGCCTACGAACGGGTCGGGTTCGTGCGGGAAGGCGCGCGGCGGCAGGTCGTCCAGCGCGCCGGGCAGCGCTACGACCTGCTCTGCTACGGCATGCTGCGCGATGAATGGGAAAAAGGCGGCTCTTAGCTCTTGGCTCTTCGCTTTTAGCCGACAGCCAGAAGCCAACAGCATTTATCCAGAACGGCAAACTGCGCCACGAGTGGAGGAAAAGCGGCGCATAGCCGCTGGTAGGAGGCCTGGTTCATCCAAGGTCCGGCAGCTTGAGCGCGCCGGACTTCGTTTTTTGTGCAAGACGCTGAGAGTCGATCAGCCATAGGGCAGGCGCAGGGGGGGCGTCCGGTCGGAGAGGCGATTCCGTGGAAAGATCGGGAGCATCCACAAAGGAGACCTCCCATGCGCAACTTCGTGCGGCTGATCGTGCTCGTGGTCCTGCTCCTGCCCGGGGTGCCCGGCATCGCCCGCGCCCAGGGGCCGGAGCCGTTCGCGCTGACTCAGGAAATGGGTCGGGGTGCGGTCCAGCGGGCGGAATGGCAGACCAATGGCTCGCTGATCCTGGTGGACACGGCGCGCGGCGCGTGGCTGTACACTTCCTCGCTCGCCGACGCCGGATTCCTCCCCGACGCGCGGCTGGCCCGCTTCAGCCCGGACGGAGCGTTGCTGGCGGGCGTGGACCCAGACAACCGGATCATCTTGTGGGATGCCAACACGCTCACCAAGACGGGCACGCTCCTCGGCCATGCGGCCTACGTTCGCGCGTTGGAGTGGAGCCCGGACGGATGCCATCTGGCAAGTCTCGATCGGACCGGGGCGATCCGCGTGTGGGATGTGGCGGCAGCGGGCGATCCGCTGGGGCTGGCCCTGGAAGGCGCGGACACGCTCGCGTGGAGCAAGGCGGGCAGCTACCTCGCCGCCCTGGACGAAGCCACCGGCCACCTAGAGGTGTGGACGATCAACGGCACCCCGGTAACGAGCTGGGGCAGGCCAGACTACGTGAGCAGCTATGGTTACGAAATGTTATGGCGCGACGATAGCCAGCTCATGTGGATCACCAATGGGGAAGTCACCGAAGGAGAACTCTGGGACAGCGTTACTCACACGATCACGCCGTTTGATTACCTTGGCTATGCTCAGGGATTTAGCCCGGATGGCTCGACGCTGATCACCGGCTCCAGGGCTATCGAAGTGGATTCCGGCAAACAACTATTCAGGGTCAGTGATCTGAGCCCAAGCGCGATCAGTTGGAGCCCTAACGGACGTTACATCGCCTTTGGCACCTGGACCTACGTGGTGGACTCCTCCACCGAGGTCAGAATCGTGGTGGAAAGCACGGGGGAGACGCTGTACACGTTCCCCTTCGAACACACCATCGAAAGCCTCCACTGGAGTTCGGATGGGACGCAGCTCCTCGTGGTCGATACGGAGTCCCAGCTCGAAGTCCTCCAGTTCCCCTCACCCGCGTCTCAGCCGAGGAGCGAGGCACACACCACCATTGGAGAAACCGCCGTCTGGCGCGACGACGGCCGGCTCATCGCCGCTGCCGATACCCTGACCGGCGCGTTCCTGTGGGATGCCGCGACAGGCCAGCGACTCGGCTCGCGCCTGGAGCAGGGCCAACCAGCCAGCCAGATCGCCTGGCAGCCGGGCGGCACGCTGTTGGCGACCGCCGGGGGAGACGGCTGGGACAGCCTGAACAACAACGTCACGATCTGGGAACCCGACTCGGAGGCCCCCTCCTGGCGCGATCGCGTCCGTGCCTTTGCCCACCTGGAACTCATCACGGAACTCGCTTGGAGTCCCGATGGCAGAACCCTCGCCAGCGCCGAGCGCCGCCAGTACTTGCACCTTTGGCAGCCAGATACCCCTGACCTCATCCAGATCATCGATCTTTGGACAGATAAGCTGGACCCCAACATCATGATGATCACCCCCCTCGACGCCATAAGATGGGACCGAGACAGTCGCCAACTTCTAGTCTTATATTCGCATCGGACTGGGGGAACCGCCACACAGCTGATCGATGTAGCCGGAGAACCCATGCTCACGGTTCGGGGCCCGGCGAGCTATGACAGCACGTTTGCCTGGACGCCGGACAACCGATTCATCTGGGGCACCTGGAATCACGGTTACGGCTGCGGGGGCGCACCGCCAATCATTCGAGACATCACCTTTGGCGGCGAGGGCATCCCGTACGATCCGCAAGCGCCCCTGCGGCTTTCCGGCTTGAAAGAACAGGTCGCGGGCGGCGCCCTGAATCCGGACGGAACGCTGCTCCTAGGCTGGGACATTTCCGGCCGTGGCCTGCTGTGGGACACGGCGACTCAGGCCGTGCAATTTAGCCTGGACGGGGTGGACGACGCGGCCTGGGCCCCGGATGGGAGTCTGCTCGTCGTGTACGGCACGGACGGAGTGATCCGGCTGCTAGACCCGGCGACGGGCGAAGTCGTGCAGGCGTTGGCCCGGCATTTCCACGACATGCGCGACCGGATCAGCGGCAATCCCCAGGTCATCTGGGGGGCGGACAGCCAGCGCTTCGCCGTGCTGGATGGCGGCGCGCTCTTCGTCTACACGCGGGCAGGGTGAGGATATTGGTGGGAAACGCTTCATCGCTCCAGGCTTCTGGCTAACAGCCAATAGCTAATAGCCAACAGCCATTCGCGCCGCTCCTTGCTATAATGGATGCCTTCGGATTCACGCAAAGGACGACCCATGAACATTCCTCTGGTTGATCTCAAGGCTCAGTACGCGGCCATCCAGCCGGACATCGACGCAGCCATCGCCCGCGTGCTGGGGCATACCGGCTTCATCGGCGGGCAGGAAGTCCGCGCCTTCGAGGAAGCCTTCGCCGCCTACCAGGGCACGCGCTACGCGGTCGGGCTGGCCAGCGGCACGGCGGCCATCCACCTGGTGCTGCAAGCCCTGGGCATCGGCCCCGGCGACGAGGTGATCACCACCCCGCATACCTTCATCGCCACGGTCGAACCGATCGTCACCCTCGGCGCGCGGCCGGTCTTCGTGGACATCGACCCGCGCACCTACAACATCGATCCGGCCAAAATCGAGGCGGCCATCACCCCGGCCACGAAGGTGATCATGCCCGTCCACCTCCTCGGCCAGATCGCCCCAATGGACGCCATCCTGGAGATCGCCCGGCGTCACAACCTGATCGTGGTCGAGGACGCGGCCCAGGCCCACGGGGCCGAATACCAGGGCAAGCGGGCCGGGGCGTGGGGCGTGGCGGCCTGCTTCAGCTTCTATCCCGGCAAGAACCTGGGCGCGTATGGCGACGCGGGCGCGGTCTGCACCAACGATGCCGCGCTGGCAGCCCGGATCGCCAAGCTGCGCGACCACGGCCGGGTGGACAAGTACGCCCACGACGAGATCGGCTATGGGGAGCGCCTGGATTCGCTCCAGGCGGCGATCCTGGGGGCCAAGCTGCCCCATCTGGAAGCCTGGACCGAGGCTCGCCGCCGGTGCGCGGCCCGCTACGACGAAGCGATCGGCGCCATCCCCTGCCTGGCCGCGCCGGCCGTCCTGCCCGATTCGCGCCACGTCTATCACGTTTACTGCATCCGCCTGAAGGACAACAAGCCCGGCCGCCGCGACGCGGTCCGGGGGATGCTCAACGAGCAGGGCATCGGGGTCGGCATCCACTACCCGATCCCGCTCCACTTGCAGGACGCGCTGGGGCGCTACGGGCAGGGGCCGGGCAGCTACCCGGAGGCGGAAGCCGCCGCCGAGTCGATCCTGAGCCTGCCGATCTACCCGGAGCTGAGCGAGACCCAGCAGGAGCAGGTGATCATGGCCCTGCGCGGCGCGCTGGCCGCGACAATGGGGTAAAAAGAGTCGACAGGGGGCAGTTGACAGTCGACAGTAGTCAGGAAAAAAGCGGCCCGGGTGGGACGTACCGGGCCGTTGGCATGGATGGGGACGGGGCTATTCGCAATACCACTCAGCCAGGTCGGTTTCGGTGGCCGGGCGCAGGGTCACGAAGTCGAAGCGGCCGCGCACGATCAGGGTCTCGGCGCCGTCCGGGCGGCCGATCAGGGCCTCGAAGCTGCCGCGCGCGGGCTGGTCGGGACCGGTAGGGGCAGCTTCCAGGCTCAGCGTGCCGGTCTGGACGGCGCTGTAGGTCACGCCGTCGAGGATCACTTCCAGCCAGGGGGCGGCTCCGCCCTCGTCACGGGGGCGCAAATCGTAACCGCCCGCGCCGGTGCCGGGCGGCATCCCCAGCGTGACCACCTCCAGCCCGTCGCCCAGGACGCTGATCGTCTGCCCGCCGGACAGATCGACCGCCGCGCCGTTGGTCTCCACGCGGCGCGGGTCTTCGCAGCGGAAGACCCCGCTGCCGGCGATAGTGCGCGTCACGGCCCCGCTGATCTCGACGCTGAAGTCATCGGCCACGCCAGCCGCCTCACGAGCAGCCTGGCGCATGGCTTGCAGCTCGTCCAGCGCGGCGGAGACGTCCTCCGCGGTGGGCAGGACGGGCGCGAAATCGCCGGTTGGCGTGGCCTCGGCCCCGCTACACGCGGCCAGCAGCCCTGCCGCGAGCAGGACGATCAGGGTGGTGATCAGGCGCTTGGGCACGATGGGAGTCCTTTCCCCGGATCCGTCTGGGCGCGGCGGCGTCAGTCCCGCCGGAGGCCCGTCATTTTTTGATGGGTGGGTCTGCCGGGAGTATAAGGACAATTGGCGCGTGGAGCAAGCCGGGCGCAGGCGGGGAAAGCAAGGCGAATCGGTAACCCGGCCCAGGGCAATCGCATCAAATCGCAAAAGACATCGCACCACAGAGGACACGAAGAACACAGAGGGCAAACCAGTTCACCAGCTTTCGATTCGCGGCTTCAGTGGTGCAAGTTTTCCTGATTTTCGCTTTTCTCTGCGTTTTTTCCTGGCGTTCTTGGCGGTTCACTTTGTTTTTGA
>JARKOQ010000266.1 GCA_029976005.1 Aggregatilineales bacterium
ATGTTCGAATCCGACGAACCCGATTACCTGTTCACCGTCGAGACGCCCGGCGAGCGGCTGGACAAGCTGCTGGCCGAAACCCTGCCCGACCTCTCCCGCACGCGCCTGCAAGCCCTGATCAAGGAAGGCCGGGTGCTGGTCGATGGCAAGACCAGCAAGCCCTCCTTCAAGCTGGCCGGCGAGGAGGAGATCGCGATTTACCTGCCGCCGCCGGTCGTCAGCGAAGTCCTGCCGGAGAACATCCCGCTGGACGTGCTGTACGAGGACGACGACCTGATCGCGATCGACAAACCGGCGGGCATGGTCGTCCACCCGGCCCTGGGCCACGAGAGTGGCACGCTGGTCAACGCCGTGCTGTACCGCTGGCCGGGGCTGGCCCAGGTCGGCGACGAAGCGCGGGCGGGGATCGTCCACCGGCTGGACAAGGACACCTCCGGCGTGATCGTCGTGACCAAGACGCCCCAGGCGCACCGGGATATCGCCGCCCAGTTCGAGGCGCGCGAGACCGAGAAGCACTACCTGGCCCTGGTGGAGGGCAACCCCTCCAGCACCACCGGCCGGATCGAAGCGCCGATCGGCCGCGATCCCCAGCAGCGCAAGCGCATGGCGGTCGTGCGCGACGGGCGCGACGCGATCACGGAGTTCAAGGTGCTGGAATACTACGCCGAGCAGGCCCTGCTCGACGTGCGCATCCACACCGGGCGCACCCACCAGATTCGCGTCCACCTGGCCTTCATCGGCCACCCGGTCGTGGGCGATTCGATCTACGGCTTCCGCAAGCAGCGGATCAAGCTCAAGCGCTGTTTCCTGCATGCGCACAGCCTGACCCTGCGCTCGCCCAGCACCGGCCAGCTCCTGACCTTCACCGCGCCGCTGCCGGCCGGCCTGCGGAACATCCTCGACAAGCTCCCACGCTGAACCGGCGCGCCCGGCATTTTTAGCCCAACGGCCAGGCAGCGGCGGAATCGCTTCGCCGCTGCCTGGGGCCGGGCCTGTAACAATTTCCGCCCGCAAGTTGAATACACTATAGAGGCTGCACACACCCTCGCGAGGAGAGCCGTATGTACCCACGCGCAGCCAGGGATGATCGCTTGCGCGCGTTCATCGAAACCGAAGCCGGCCGCCTGCGCCCCACGCTGCGCCTGTATGTGCAACGCGCCGGGCTGGCCGGGCCATCCGAGGCCGGAGCTGTGGCCGACGACCTGCTCAACGAGGTCGTGCTGGAGGCGCTGGCCCACGCGGAGCGCTTCCGTCCGGCCGGACAGCCGGAAGCCTGGCTGCTCGGCATCGCGGCCAATCTGGTCCGCCGCCGCCAGGCCGATCTGGCCCGCCGCGAACGGCGCGAACCGCTGGCCGCCGACCTGGTCGGTCCAACAGGACCGGATGGTCCCGACGAGGACGACCCGTTCGAGCGGCTGGCCGGGCTGGCGCTCGAAGACGCCCAGGCCGGGCCGGAGCGGACCCTGGAATCCCGCCAAGCCACGGCCGAGCTGCTGGGCCTGGTTTCCGAAGACGACCGGCGCGTGCTGGAGCTGGCCGTCCTGCACGAGCTGAACGGCGACCGGCTGGCCGGGGCGCTGGGGACCTCCCCCGGCGCGGCGCGGGTGCGGTTGCACCGCGCCCTGGGCCGCCTGCGCGCCGCCCTGAACGAAAGGAGGGTGAACGAGCATGACTGACCCGATCGACCGCGAACGCGCCCTCTACCGCTACCATCTCGCCTTGCAGCGCGGCGATTTCGCCGCCGTGGCCGCCATCCTGCGCGAAGCCGAGTCGGACCCGGAACTGGCGCGGATGGTGCTGGCGCTGAACGCCGCCCTGGAGGCGGAAGAAGCTGCCTGCCTGCCGTCCCCGGCCCTGTCGCCGCTGCGTTCCACCAACGGGCAGCGCCCGCCTGGCGCGCCCATCCAGGAGGACTATCCAATGACGTTCACGACCCTAACTTCCCCGGCGCAGTCGACTCGCCCGGTGCGGGCGACCCGCCTCGCGCCGTCGCTGACCCTGATCGCGGCTCTGGTCGCCGTGGCCCTGTTCGGCGCGCTGCTGCTGATGAACCAGTCCGGCGGGCTGTTCGCCACCGGCGGGGGCGATCTGCCGCCCAATGGCGGCGGCGATCCCCTGTCCGCCGGAGCCCAGCGGGTCGTCACAGCGACGCCCTTGCCGACGGACACGCTGAACCCAGGTCCAATCGACACGCCCACCGCCACGCCCATCCCGGCGAACGTCTCACCCGTCATGCCCATCGTGGTGACCGCGACGCCGTTGCCCTTCTCCGACAGTTTCGGCCCCACCATGATTCCTCCCACGGCGCTGCCGTGGGGCCCCGGCCTGAGCGGGCAGCTCCCCGTCCTGCCGGTGGGGGAGACCATGACGGGCTACCTGGAAGGGGATGGCAACGTGGGTATCTACTGGTTCGACGCGCCGGAGGCCGGAACCTTCAGCCTGTCGGTTACGGCCCTGGACTTCGAGCCGCGCCTGCTGGTCTACACCCTGGACGATCCTGAGCTGGGCATCCAGCGCAATGCGCAAGACGGCCCGCTGCCCTCGGTCACGCTCGACCTTGGCCGGGGCGACCGGATGCTGGTCTTCGTCTACAGCGCCGACCGGGCCGCCTCCGGGCAGTACCTGCTCAACGTCCGCGCCGGGTAAGTTCCGGCGGAACGCGCAGCCTCACACCCATCCAGCGCCGGGGGCATCCCCCCGGCGCTGTTCTGTCACGGCGGCGCTGCCAGCAGCGCCGCTACGCCGCTCGACTCCCTCCCGCTTCCTCTGGCCTCCCGGCCTCCTGGCCTCTTGTCTCTGGCCTCCGGTCTCCTGGCCTCCCGGCCTCTAACATCTGGGCCGTCCGGCGCGGCGAAAGAGGACGAAAGGGAGGGCGACGCCCGGCCGGAAGTGTTTTACAATGGGGAGACCCGTTTTTAGCCGGGGTCGCACGCCCCGGAGAGGCACAGGACAGACGATGACTGACTCCCTTCCCGCGCGGTGGCTGCCCAATCCAGGCGCCCAGCGCAGCGACACGTACCCCGCCGTCGACGAGATTCTGCCGCGCGGAATCTCCCGGCTTACCCGCAGTTTTCACCGCCAGATTCCGGGCTACAAGATCAGCCCGCTCAAGAGCCTGCCGCGCCTGGCCGACATGCTGGGCGTGGGCGGCATCTGGGTCAAGGACGAATCGGCCCGCCTGACCCTCAATTCCTTCAAGGTGCTGGGCGGATCGTTCGCCATCTACCGCACCATCCAGCGCCGGCTGGGGATGGAGCACCTGGAACTGCCCTTCACGGAACTGATGTCCGACCCGATCCGCGCCCAGTTGGGCGACCTGACCTTCGCCGCCGCCACCGACGGCAACCACGGCAAGGGCGTCGCCTGGGCGGCCCACGCCCTGGGTTTCAAGTCGGTGATCTACGTCCATAAGGCCACTTCAGCCGCCCGGATCAAGGCCATCGAGGCCAACGGGGCGCGGGTCGTGGTGGTGGACGGCACCTACGACGATGCCGTGCGCCAGGTGACGGTCGACGCCGAGCGCGAGGGCTGGCAGGTGATCTCCGACACCTCGTGGGAAGGCTACGCGGACATCCCCCGCTGGGTGATGCAGGGCTACACCACCCTGCTCAACGAGGCCCAGGAACAGCTCGCCGCGCAGGGCATCATCCGGCCGACGCACGTCCTGGCCCAGGCCGGGGTGGGCGCGCTGGCGGCGGCGACGATCGGCTTCTACAGCCAGCTTTTCGGCGCGGAACGGCCGATCAACGTGGTGGTGGAGCCGGAAAAGGCGGCCTGCCTGTACCGCTCGATCGAGATCGGCGACGGCCAGCCGCACAGCTTCCCCGGCGACCTGGACACGATCATGGCCGGGCTGGCCTGCGGCGATCCCAGCCCGATCGCCTGGGACATCCTGCGCTCGTGCGCGGATGTGTTCCTCTCCTGCCCGGATTACGTGGCGGCCAAGGGGATGCGCGTCTACGCCGTGCCGCTGGCGGGCGACCCGTTCATCGTGTCGGGCGAATCCGGCGCGGTGACGCTCGGCGCGCTGATGTTCACCCTGGAGCGGCCGGAGCTGGCCGACCTCAAGGCCGCGCTCAGGCTGGACCGGGACTCGCAAATCCTGCTGATCAACTCCGAGGGCAACACCGATCCGAACCACTTCCGCCGGATCGTGTGGGATGGCCTGGTCAACGTCCCGGCTGCGTACAAGGAGAAGTTCTAGGCCGGCGCGGGCCGCCCGCTCGACCTGCCGCCTGTGGGGGCGAGGCCCATGCCTCGCCCCTGCCGCGTATCCCCCTCAGCTTCGGCCCAGGAGGCGTTTCGTCTCGACCCGCAGGGCCAGCAGCCGTTCGATGTCGCCCAGGTCGTCCGCCGATCCGACCGGGATGAACAGCCAGCGCCCTTCCGGATAGGGATTGGCCCGTTCGATTGCCTGCCGGACGGCCGCGCCCACATCCATCTGCTGGACGCGCTCGATCGCCTGGGGATCGAGGTTGATCTGGACGGTGAAGCCGCCCTGGGTCGGATAAAGCGACGTCAGGAGCTGGCCCCGGACCCGGAACCGCAGCGCCCAGCCGTACTTTTTACCGTACAGGAACGTGAAATCTTCCTCGGTCGGGTACTGCCCCCGAATGTGCTGGATCAACCCATCCCAGGCGGGCCGCAGCGCGCCCAGCGCCCCGGCGATCTCGGCTTCGCCGGGCCGCTGCTTCCTGTCGGTGAACACCCCCACGCTCATTCGTCTGGCCTCCTGCCGATTGGCGATTGGATCGGACTCCAGCATAGCGTGGCTGCGCGATTTCATCGAGCGCAGCCCCTCGCCCCCCAGGGCAATCGCATCAAACGGAAAAGGCATCTCACCGCGGAGAACGCAGAGGAAAGACTTCACCGAGGAAGCCCTTTGACCTCCGCGCCATCGCGACGCAAGATTTTCGATTTTTGCCTTTCTCCGCGCTTTTCCTTGGCGTTCCTGGCGTCCTGGCGGTTCGACTTGCTTTGGATGCGATTGCTCTGTTTCCAGGTGTCCCGTCTCTATACCGATCGGGCGTGTTCATGATAGAGTCAGGTGGTGCGGGTGGGCGGGCAAGACCAAGGGGGAATCATGTCGATCGTTGCGAAGATCATGCTGGGTCTCGTGGCCGGGTGGGCCATCATCCAGAGTACCTGGGTCGCCCGTCATCTTCTGCGAAGCAACGTCCAGCGCAGCCTGAGCGAGCCGGTCAACCGCGCGCCGCGCGGCCGCTCGGACGAGCAGCGCGAGGAGACCGAGCACTACACGCGGATCAGCAAGATCGAAGATGGGATCGAATGGATCAGCTACTTACCGAAGGACAGAAAGCACGCGACGCCGATCCTGATGGTGCACGGGATGTGGCACGCGGCCTGGTGCTGGCAGGACTGGCAGGAGCTACTGGCGACCTGGGGCTGGGAAAGCCACGCGATCAGCCTGCCGGGGCACGGCGCTTCGCCGGAGCAGCGCCCGATCCGGGCCTGCACGCTGGACTATTATCTGGCCTTCGTGCGCGACGCGGTGGACAGCCTGCCTATCAAACCCGTCCTGATGGGGCACAGCCTGGGCGGGGCGCTGGCGCAGTGGTATTTGCGCTACGTCGGCGATCTGCCGGCGGTTGTCCTGGTCGCGCCCTGGGCGCTGAACGGCGGATTCCTGGCTTCGGCCTGGTCTATGACCCGGCTTGATCCGCTCGGCGTCCTGCTGACCATGCTGACTTACAAAGCCGAGTTTGCCCGCAGTCCACGTGCCGCGGGCAACCTGCTGCTCGGGCCGGGCGCGATCCTGACTCCGGAGCAATTGCACGCCCGCCTGGGGCCTGAATCGGAGCTGATCCAGCTCCAGCACGCGCTGCCCTGGAAGGCTCCGGAAAATCTGAAGACGCCGATCCTGTACCTGGGCGGCGAGATCGACGCGACCATCCCGGAATGGGCCGGCCGGCGATCCGCCGCGGCCTACAAGGCCGATTACGTCATGATCGAACAGGCGGCCCACAACCTGATGATGGAGCATAATTACCGCGAAACCGCCGCGCTCATCCGCGATTGGCTGGAACAACGCCAGCTCAGGTGACGGCAATGCGGACAATCGATGGCGGTCTGCTGTACACTGACGACTCTTTTTCAGGAGACGGATCATGGCCTATCCCATCCTCCAGCGCGAGCTGACCGTCCACCTCAACAACGGCAACTGGT
>JARKOQ010000009.1 GCA_029976005.1 Aggregatilineales bacterium
TCTCCGCGATGGGCCGCACGACCCGGTCCTTGAGTTTGCCCATCTTGTCGGCTGCGGCCTTGATGTTGGGGTAGACCCCGGCCGCGACCGCCGCGTGCATAGCCGAACCCAGGGCAGGCGACTGGGCCGACCCGGCGAAGCGCAGCGTCTTGCCGGTGACGTCCGCGTAAATCTGCACGAGCAACTGATTCTTTTCCGGCAGGCCGCCGGCCAGGACCAGTTCATTGACCGGGATGCCGCGCTCCTCAAAGGACTCGACGATGATGCGCGTGCCGTAGGCGGTCGCCTCGATCAGGGCGCGGTAAATATCCGGAGCGCGGGTCGCCAGGGTTGCGCCGATCAGCAGGCCGGTCAGGTCGGCATCGACCAGGATCGATCGGTTGCCGTTCCACCAGTCGAGGGCCAGCAGACCGTGCTCTCCGGGGCGTTGTTTGGCCGCTTCGGCTTCGAGGTACTGGTGAACGTCCATGCCGGCCTTGCGCGCGGCCTCATAATAATCGGCGGGGACGGCGTGATTCACGAACCAGGCGAAAATGTCGCCGACGCCGCTCTGGCCGGCTTCGTAGCCGTAGAGGTTGGGCACGATGCCCCCGTCCACCACGCCGCACATGCCTTCGACCGACTGGAGCCGGTCGCCAATCAGCATGTGGCAGGTCGAGGTTCCCATGATCATGACCATCGTGCCCGGCTCGGTGACCTTGACGGCGGGCGGGGTGACATGGGCGTCGACGTTGGCGGTGGCGATGGCGATGCCAGGTTTGAGGCCGGTCCAGGTGGCTGCTTCCTCGGTCAGGCCGCCGACGCGGTCGCCAAGCTGGGCGAAGGTGCGCATCATCTTGGTGTCGATGACATCGGCGAAGTCGGGGTGGAGCGCGGCGAAATACTCGCGGGCGGGGTAGTCGCCATCCTGAACCATGGCCTTGTAGCCGGCAGTGCAGGTATTGCGCGATTCGACGCCGGATAGCCGCCAGATCACCCAGTCCGCCGCTTCGATCAGCCGGTCGGCCGCGCGGTAGACTTCGGGCGCTTCTTCCAGGATTTGCAGCGCCTTGCTGAAGAACCATTCCGAAGAGATTTTGCCGCCATAGCGGTCGAGCCAGGCCTGGCCCAAACGGCGGGCGGTCTCGTTGATCTTGTCCGCCTGGGGCTGGGCGGCGTGGTGCTTCCACAGTTTGACCCAGGCATGGGGATTCTGCTCAAATTCGGGCAGCGCGCGGAGCGGCGTGCCGTCGGCCTTCACGGGCATCATCGTGCACGCCGTGAAGTCAATCCCGATCCCGACTACCTCAGCCGGATTGATGCCACTTTGTTTGAGTACGGCGGGGATGGTCTGCTTGATGACTTCAATGTAATCGAGGGGGTCCTGGAGCGCCCAGTCAGGGGGGAGGGGAATCTGGCTGCCAGGGAGCGCCTGGTCGATCACGCCATTGCCGTAAGGGTGGACGGCGGTGGCGATTTCTCGCCCATCACGCGCGTCGACTAAAACTGCCCGGCCCGACTCAGTGCCGTAGTCTATGCCGATTGTATACATGGGTGCATCCCCCAGTTGGATAGTTTGTATCTGTGAGCGTTCACAGTCTCAAGATATCATACTTGCGGAAAGTCGTCAAGTGATGGATACTATCATTGTGAGCGCTCACAGAAGCGAGTTGTTTGACTGGTAGATAAGTTTCTAGGATAGTTGGAGATCATTATCCTGAATATAGGCAAGTTGAACAATTCAGCACTGCGACGCGGTTGGTGGCATGGGTGGAATCCTGGAGTCTGGGGCGACCCATGTGGGTGCGATTGGCCGGGGGGGCGTGGCCCGGCGTCTGACCTGATTTGGAGAGTGATTTTACTTTCGTGTAGCCAATCCTGGACGGTCGTATGGGTGCTTCCTCCTCTCGGCGTATTACGCTCCACGATGTCGCGGAGCGATCGGGTGTTTCGTATCAGACAGTCTCGCGCGTGATCAACGACCATCCCTACGTGGCTTCCGAAACGCGGGACCGCGTGCTGAAGGCCATTCACGAGTTGGACTACCGGCCCAACAAGGCGGCCAAGAGTCTGGCGGCCCGGCGCTCGCAGACGCTGGCCGTGATTGCCTATGGAATGGACTACTACGGTCCGGCGCAGATGATCATCCACATCGAGCGTGCGGCCAAGCGTGCGGGATACGATCTGATCTTCTCCAACGTCGCGGATATCTCACGCGAGAATATGCGGCTGGCCATCAATAGCCTGAGCGGCTGGCAGGTCGATGGCATCCTGGCGATCACACCCGTTATCAGTTCCGTGTGCGAAGAGCTGGATTCGATTTGCGCGGGCACGCCGGTCATTCAGATCGACAATCCACTCGGTGCGTCCGAACCCTCGGTCGTGGTCGATCAGAGCTATGGCAGCGAGCTGGCCACGCAGCACCTGATCGATCTGGGGCATACCCGCATCGCGGAGATCAGCGGGCCGTTGGGATGGCATGGGGCGCAGGCCCGGCACAAGAGCTGGCGGCGGACTCTGGTCAGGGCCGGACTCGAACCCGGCCCAAGTCAGGAAGGCGACTGGACGGCCCGGGGCGGCTATCGGGCGGTTCAACGGCTTCTCCAGCCCGGTTTGGACTGCACGGCGATCGTGGTCGGCAACGACCAGATGGCCCTTGGCGTCATGCGCGGCTTGCGCGAGCACGGCCTGCGCATCCCGGAGGACGTGTCCATCGTGGGCTTCGACGACGTGCCCGAAGCCGAATGGTACGAGCCGCCGCTCACGACGATCCGGCAGGATTTTGCTGCTTTGGGGAAGCGCGGCGTGGAATACCTGGTGGAGCGAATTGGCGATCCAGACGCGCCGCCCCGGCAGCACGTGATCGCTCCGCAGATCATCCAGCGGTTGAGTACCGCGCCGCCGTGTTTCGGACGTTAGTTAGACGACGATTGGGGAGGTGGGGTGATGCTGGCTGCAAGGCTGTATGGCGCACGGGATATTCGGATTGACGAGGTACCGGCCCCGCCGCCGCCCGGCAGCGGCGAGGTGCTGATCGATGTGACTTCGGTCGGAATCTGCGGCTCCGACCTGCACACCTTCGAAGATGGGCGGATCGGAGATACCCTGGTTCAGTCGCCGGTGGTGATGGGACACGAGTTCGCCGGCGTGGTGCGCGCCGTCGGTCCGGAGGCATGGGACGGTGTTCACCAGCGGTTGGCCGTTGGACAACGCGTAGCGGTGGAGCCAACCGTGTCCTGCTGGCACTGCGAGAACTGCGAGAACGGCCACCCCAATCTGTGCCCGAACCACCATTTCCTGGGCCTGTGGCCGCACGACGGCGCGCTCCAGCGCCAGCTCGTGGTGCCGGCCCGCAACTGCTTCCCATTTCCCGATTCACTCAGTGATGCCGCCGGAGCGCTCCTGGAACCGCTGGGTGTGGCCATGCACGCGGTTGACCTGGGCAAGCTCAAGGTGGCGCGCAGCGTGATGATCCTGGGCTGCGGCCCGATCGGCCTGCTGATCCTTCGGCTGGCGCGCCTGTCCGGGGCCGATCCGATCTACGTTTTCGACCGGTTCCCCTGGCGGGTCGAAAAAGCCAAAGCCTGGGGCGCGACCGGTGCGTGGACGCTCGATACCGGCGATCCGGCCGCGATCGTGGCCGAGCAGACCCACGGGCGAGGCGTCGACGTGGCCTTCGAGGTCGCCTGGGGCGGCGAGGCTATCCGGCAGGCGGCGGAAGGCGCGCGCCTGGGCGGGCGGGTGGTCCTGGTTGGGATTCCGGGCGACAACGATCTGTACATGCGCCATTCGACCGTGCGCCGCAAAGGGCTGACGATCATGATGACCCGGCGCATGAAACACACCTATCCGCGAGCCATCCACCTGACCACGAATTTCCCGCAGCCGATCAATCTGGACGAGTTGGTGTCCCACCGCTTCCCGCTGAACGAGACTGGGAAGGCCTTCGCCACCAACGTCGCTTACGAGTCGGGCGTGTTCAAGATCGTGGTGGACGTCCAGCGATAACGACCGGCGGCGTTACAGCCGGCGGGCCAGCATCCGAACGCCAGGGCGCGGCTCCAGGGTCGCGCCCATGTGTTGATGGATGTGAGGATAGGTCAGGGTCAGGTCGAAGTGGCTCAGCAGGTAGGCGAGCACGACCTTGACCTCCAACTGGCCGAAAGCCGCGCCGATGCAGTTGCGCGGTCCGCCGCCAAAGGCCAGCCAGGCGTAGGCCTCCGGATGCTGGCCGGGAGCGTGACGCTCCGGATCGAAGCGCTCTGGATCGGGCCAGTGATCAGGGCTGCGTTGGGTCAGGTAGATCGAATAAACGACTCGCTCCCCGGCCGGGATATGATACCCTTTGAACTCCAGATCGATGGCGGCGACCCGCGACCCCATGTGAATCGGGGGATAGAGGCGCAGCGCTTCCTTGATGACCTGACCCAGGTAGGGCAGGTTATTGAGCGCGTCCATGCAAGGCGCGTCGAAGTGGTTCGGATCGGGCAGCGCCTGGGCTACTTCCGATCGGGCGCGGGCCAGTGCTTCCGGGTGGCTGCCCAGCAGGTAGAGCGACCAGGCCAGCAGGGCGGTGCTGGTGTCGTGACCGGCGATCAGCATGGTCAGGAGCTGGTCGCGAATCAGGTGATCGTCCAGCCCGGCGTCGATCAACAGGCTGAGCATGTCGCGCGGCGTCTCGTCCTGGGTGGGCATCGCAGCTTGCCGGGCTCGGATCAGCGCCAGGAAGTAAGCGTCAATCCGGTCGATTGCAGCCCGGTACTGCGGGCGCGGGATGCCGGGCCACAGGACCCACAACCCCGGTGAGATGTAGCCGATTGAGGTCAGAATGGGGTCCCACAGGCGCTGCATGTCCGGCGCGAAGTCCACGCGAAAGAGGGTTTCCATCAGGATCAGCAGGGTGATCCTGCGCATCTCGACCAGCATGTCGACCCCGGCGAGAGTGCCCCACGGCTGAGTGATCTGGCGGGCCGCGCGCCACATCGTGCCCACGTAGTCCACCAGAAGCTGCTTGTGCAGGGATGGACTCATCAGACGGCGCAAGTCGTCGTGAGAGTCGCCATCCTCGACCAGGATGCCGTGGCGCAGCAGGCGCGTGACCGGGTCAGGCTCGTTGCGCCAGCGAAGATCGCCGCGCGCCTCCACCAGGACGAAGCGTGCCGCTTCCGGGCCGACCAGCACCACCGGATGGAAGCCCGGCAGCGGTAACTGGAACACGTCGCCCAACTCGCGGTGGACCACCTGCATGGCCGCCAGGGGGGTGCGCTCGCGCAGCAGGGCGCGCAGCGCGCGCAGGCCAGCCGGCCCGCTGGGTCTAGGGACTGGTTGAGTCATCTCACCCGCTTTCTATCGTGCTCAATGTGCCCTGTCATTCTGCCAGGCTTTGCTGACTGAAGAAATCCCAGGCGACCTCGATCGTGCGGATATCCAGGTTGACCCGGCCCGCGATCTCCGGGGGGATCCGGCCTTCCACGCCGGGCAGGTTGTGCCCGCCGTTTTCGATCGTCCAGAAGACCACATCCCCATGCGGGGTGCAGTCCGGGAAGGTGAAGCGGTGGGCGAAGGTCGAGGCGGAGGGGTCCTCCGGCGAGAAAGCCGTGTGCTCGCCCAGTTCTACCCGGCAGCCATTGTGCTCGATCCAGAAGGCGAGCGTATCCAGGGCCGAGAGGTAGAGCGTGGTCTGGCCCTGGGTAATGCCGTTCCAGGATACCACCGCGTCGTGGGTGCCGTGAATGTACAGGATCGGGACAGGCGGCGTATCCTCGCACAGGCTGGGGATGCCCGCGAACAGAGTCGCGCCGACGAAAGCGAAGCCCGCGAAGGTATCCGACGCTTCACAGGCCAGCCGCTGGGTCATGAAGCCGCCATTGGAGAAGCCCAGGACGAAGACCCGGTTGGGATCGAGGTTCAGGTCGATGCTCAGATCGCCGACCAGGCGGACCAGAAAATCGGTGTCGTCCACGCCGCTGCTGTCGAAGCCGGAAAAGCCGCGGACTGAGTTCCATTCGTTGTTGGCGCCGTCGGGATAGACCATGACGAGACCATGCTCGCGGGCATAGGCATGGGCGTCCAGCAGGTAGGCCATGCCCGCCCCGGTGCCGGGCCGTCCGTGCAATGCCAGGATGGCCGGCGCGGGCTGGGTGAGGTCGAGTTCCGGCGGGACGTAGACCGCGTAGCTGTGAGGCGTGACATCCGCGAGGGTGGGAGCGTCGTTGGCTTGCGCGATCCAGCCCGGATCGTCCTGCATGTAGTCCACCAGGATGCGCGTCAGGTCGAATCCGAAGGCATTGAGAGAGTAGGCTCCCAGGCGGGGCCAGCTTGCGCCAACCCCCTCTTCATCGAAGAAGGCCAGCGATCGTCCTTCCGCGCAATCCGTATAGTGTGTGACCCGGCCTGTCTGCTCCGGCTCGGTGTCGCATCCGGCGCGTTCCTGCCAGAACGAGAGGGTTTCGGTCACGCTCATGGTGCGCATGAGGTCATCGCCCGTAGAGTCGCCTGTCCAGCGCCCGCCGGCCGGATAGGAAGGATCGGCGGAGCCAAGCGCGATGAGCAGGTTTCGGGGAGCCGTCCCGGCCGGGCAAAGGCTGGGGAGGTAGCCCCAGGGCAGGGCGCTGACCACGGCCACCCGGCTGAAGACTTCCGGCTGCTCGCAGGCCAGGCGATAGGCCAGCAGCCCGCCGCTCCCAAATCCGGCCAGCATTATCCGGTCGGGATCGAGGCTGTAGTCATCCGTGAGTTCGTCGAGCAGGGCCGAGACGAAGCCCAGATCGTCCGTCCACTGGAGGAGCAGCGAGTCGTCGACTTCAGGCCGTCCGTCGTTCCAGGTCAGGTCCAGGCTGTCGGGGTAGGCAACCAGGAAACCGGCTTCCTCGGCGGCCCGATCGAGGCCGGTCAGAGCCTCCATCGCCCGGCCGGACGAGCCGAAGGGATGCAGCGCGATCAGCAGGGGGGCTGGATGGGCGCTGTCATAGCCGGCCGGGACGGTCAGGTGATAAGTGCGCTGCTCGCCAGCGTGTTCAAGCGTGTGCAGCGTGGTCTGAGCCACTGCTCGTCCCGACCCGGCCAGCACGGCGAGACCTGCAATCAGGGCGAGAGCCAGAGTGATAACCTTGCGCAGCATGGTGTTCCCTTCCTTCAAACAGCGGTCGGACAGGTGGGCTGCGGAGGAAACAAAGGCGTGCGGGCGGCACGCCGGTCGGTACGACCTCAGGCGCGCTGGTACACGGTCTGGCCGCCGACGATGGTTCGGGCGACCTGAAGCTCGGAATCAAGCAGCATGATGTCGGCGTCCGCTCCGGCAGCGATGCAGCCCTTGCGCCCGGTCAGGTGGAGCGCCTCGGCCGGGACGGCCGTTGCCATCGGCAGTGCTTCGGTGAGCGACAGACCGGCGAAGGCCATGACGTTGCGCAGCGCCGCGTCCATTGTCAGGGTGCTACCGGCCAGATTGCCGGCTTCCAGGCGTGCGACCCCGCCATTGACGTAGGTCGCCTGGCCGCCCAGGTCGTAGACTCCATCCGGCAGGCCGGTGGCGCGCATGGCGTCCGTGATCAGGATCGTCCGGCCGGTGCCCTTGGCGCGCACGACCAGCTTGACCATGGCCGGATGGACGTGGACCCCGTCCGCGATGAGCTGGGCATAAATCCGGTCGTCGGTCAGCACTGCCCCCAGGGTGCCTGGGCGGCGGTGGTGGAGGCCCAGCATGGCGTTGAAGACGTGGGTTGCCTGGCGCAGGCCGTGGTCAGCTGCCTGAACGACCGTCTCGAAGTCGGCATCGGAGTGCCCGACGGCGAACTCGACGCCCGCCAGCGTCCCGGCCTCGATCATCTCCATGGAGCCTTCCAGTTCAGGCGCGACCGTTACTACCCGAACGCGCCCCGAGGCAAACCAGGCCCGGTATTCCTCCGGTTGAGGGGCGCGCAGGTGCATTTCCGGCTGGGCGCCCTTGTGATGGCTGTTGAGGCAGGGGCCTTCCAGGTGCAGTCCCAGGTGGACAGCGCCGTCGGCGGGCGGCTGGAAGTTGATTGCGGCCTCGATCGCGGCGCTGATGGCGGGGGCAGACGCGGTCATCGTGGTGGGCAGGTAGCTGGTGACCCCATGCGCGGCGAAGTAGCGGGCCATGCGGTGCAGCGCTTCGGGGGTGGCATCCATCGTATCGCAGCCGTCAGCGCCATGCACGTGGATGTCGATCATGCCCGGCGCGACGTAGAAGCCGCTGGCATCGATCACCTGGTCCGCCGGACCGGGCTGGGGTCGGGCGGCCAGGACGGCCTGGATGGCGCCCTGCTCGACCACAACCGTATAGCCGGGCAGCTTGCGCGAAGGAGTCAGAACAGTGCCGCCAACGATGAAAGTACGCATGGTTGTTCTCCTGGGCCATCGGGTCCTGTGTGGCGCGTCGTCCGAAGTGGATTGAAAAGCCCGCAACGCTGGCGGGCTTTTGTCAGATGCAGGCGACGACCTTAACTGAAATTGAACATCGTTTGCATGCGGAGGGCCAGCGACATGTCACCCACCACCTTGATCTTGCCCTGCATGAAGTAGGCGATCGCGTTGGCCTGGCCGGTCAGCACGGCGTAGAGGTCGTCTGCGGTCGAGGAGAGGGTCATGGCGGGGTTGTCGGCGCTTCCTGCCTGGACCTCGCACTTGCCGTCCGCGACCTTGACCCACCACTGACCGCCGTTTTCGCCGCTCAGGTTGATCTGGAAAAGGGTATTGACGCCCTGCGCTTTTTCCGGGATGAGCATCTCAGGCATGCGCGAGATGAAGGCATTGATCTCTTCTTGGCTTGGCATTGATCTTTTCTCCCACGGCTCAGGGCAGCGATCCCCGGCCAGATTCATAATCCATGCCAATAGTATACAAACTCGTTCCGGTTTTCACACCCGTTTTCGCTATTCTGCGCGGACTGTGGCAGTTTCCGATCCCGGCGATGGCTGGCAGGGCTTCCCGCGAAGGGCTAAAATCAGCCGGGTTGGCGGCCTAATGTATGGGTGAAGGAGGCAGCGTGACAGGTCGAGTCGAACAGCCGGTGCTGGTCAGCGAAGTGCTCGCGGGGAATGCCCTGGGCGATCCGCACGTTCGCCCGGTTCCGGTCTATCTGCCGCCGGGCTACGACGTGGAACCCGCCCGGCGTTATCCGGTTATCGTGATGCTGACCGGCTATGGCGGCACCGGGCCGCACCTGCTGAATCTCAGACCCTGGGACGAGAGCCTGCCGCAGCAGCTCGACCGGCTGATCGGTAGCGGGGCGATGGCCCCGGCGATCGTGGTCATGCCCGACTGCTGGACGCGCTATGGCGGCTCGCAGTATTTGAACTCAACGGCGCTTGGCCGCTACGAGGACTATCTGATCCAGGAAGTGATCCCTTTCGTGGATCACCAGTATCGCACCTTGCCGGATCGCGCCCACCGCGCGATCGCCGGCAAGAGCAGCGGCGGTTACGGCGCGCTGGTTCAGGGCATGCATCACCCGGAGGTTTTCGGGGCGGTGGCCTGTCACAGCGGCGATATGTATTTCGAGTTCAGCTATATCGCCGATCTGGCCAGACTGCATGCCAACCTCGCCAGCCTCGGCGGCTGGGAAACCCTGCGCGACACGCTGGAGACGATCCGCCCCAAGGACAGGAAGTTCATCGAGACGGTCAGCACGCTGGCATATGGCATGGCTTACGCGCCCAACCCGGACGCGCCGGACGGCTTTGATTTCCCGATCGACCGGGAGACCGGGGCGCTGCGAGAGGACGTCTGGGCGCGCTGGCTGGCGCACGATCCGGTCCGCAAGCTGGACGAGGCCCGGTATGCGGAGGCCCTGCGCGGCCTGAGACTGCTGTACATCGACTGCGGCGAACGGGACGATTTCAACCTCCAGATCGGGTCCAGGGTTCTCACCCGGAAGCTGGCGGCCCTGGGAATCGCCTGCCATTACGAGGAGTTCCCGGACGGGCATTTCAACATTCACTATCGCTACGATATCTCATTGCCAATGCTGAGCGAGGCGCTCCAGCCCTGACGATGCGGCGTCTCACACGTCCCGTTCTCGCTCTTGTATTCCTGGCGCTGGCGGCGCTCGCTTGCATGCGCGAGCAGACCAGCCCGGTGATCATCGTGACGGCGACTCCTCCCCAACCCCTGGAGCTAAGCACCCGCCAGCCTGGGGAGCAGATTCCCTTCGCCACGATGGTCGCGCCGCCGCAGCCGGAAGGGCTGATTGTGCCGACGCTCGATCCGGCGCGGGCGTATACGCCGGAGGCGCTGCCGGAGAGTTACGTTGTCCAGGCGGGCGACACCCTGTCGGGGATCGCGCAGCGGTTCGGGACGACAGTCGATCAACTGATTGCGATGAACCAGATTCCGGATGCGTCGCTGCTGGCGGTTGGGCAATTGATCAGTCTGCCGTCGGTCACCGGAACGATCAGCCCGGCGGTCAAGATCATCCCGGACAGCGAACTAGTACGCAGCCCGGCGACGGCGAGCTTCGACATCGAGGGATACGTCGCCTCACTGCCGGGCTACCTGACTGGGTATCAGGATCAGGTCGACGAGGTTGAGGTAAGCGGCGGCGCGGTCGTGCGGCGGGTGGCTAACGACTTCAGCGTGAATCCGCGCCTGCTGCTGGCGCTGCTGGAATATCGGGCCGGCTGGTTGTTCGACCCGGAGCCGGGCGCGCCCAGTCTGGTCTATCCGATGGGTTACGTGCAGCTTGGGTACGAAGGGCTATACAAGCAGCTTTCGTGGGCGGCCAACCAGTTGAACGTCGGCTACTATGGCTGGCGGAACCGGGACGAGTTGTGGTTCACTTTCCCGGATGGCATTCAGGTGACGTACGGCACGGGGCTGAACGCGGGCACGGCCGCCGTCCAGTACTTCCTCAGCCGCAACCAGACCTATGACGGCTGGCTGGCGGACGTCGCGCCGACCGGATTCTACAGCACCTATCTGGGGATGTTCGGCGATCCGTTTGCCTATACGGTCGATCCCCTGCTGCCGCCCGATCTGACCCAGCCGGAGATGCACTTCCCGTGGGCTCAGGGGGAAACCTGGTACTATACCGGTGGGCCGCACGGAGCCTTCGCGGCGGGCAGCGCGTGGGCGGCGGTCGATTTCGCGCCGCCGGGCGACACGGAGACGGCGGGTTGTTTCGTCTCTCCGGAATGGGCGCGGGCGGTCGCGGACGGCGTCGTCGTGCGCAGCGAAAATGGCTTCGTGATTCTCGACCTGGATATGGACGGCAACGAGACGACCGGCTGGACGGTGGTCTACCTGCACCTGGCGACGGAAGGGCGCGTCCCGGCCGGGACGCTGGTCAGGGCGGGCGATCCGGTCGGGCATCCCTCGTGCGAGGGCGGCGTGTCGTACGCGACCCACCTGCACATCGGCCGCCGCTATAACGGTGAGTGGATTCCGGCGCACTGCCATCACTGCGCTCCCGGCGTGCCGAACGTGCCCTTCGTGTTGAGCGGTTGGACGATTCAGGGATGGGAAGGGCAGGAATATCAGGGATTCATGATTCGGGGAGAAGACTATCGCCAGGCGGAGCAAGGGCGCGACAACCCCTTGAACGTGCTGACCTGGTGAACGCGGGCGGGGGCAGAACGAGAGGACGTATGCGCGGCAGGACATCGAGACTCTTCGGATTGGCCGGGCTGGTGATCGTCGCGGCGCTGGTGGGAGGGCTGGGATTCATGGGCAGCGCGGCGCTGGCCGGGCCGAGCCTGCAAATCACAGCCACACCGCTGCGGGTTGAACTTCCCACGGCCAGCCCGACCTCGGAGGAACTCGTCACATCGACACCGACCCGCACGCCAACCCTGGTCGGCCCGGCGCTGGCGGAGGCCCTGGAAGGGGAGACAAACGTGCGCGCCGCGCCGGACATCGAGGCCGAGCGGCTTGGGCAGATCGTGCCCGGTGAGTTCTATCCGGTGTTGGGGCGCGCGGCGGGGACGCTGTGGCTCAAGATTCAGTATCCGGGGTCGCCCACGGGAACCGCCTGGGTATTCGAGCAAGTGGTGTCCTTGACCGGCAACGTGGACCAAATCCCGGAACTGGAGGCGGTGTCGGTCGGACCGACGATCGACGCGGCGGCTGTCGCGGGGACGCAGACGATCGAGGCGATTGCGCTGACCCCCGGTGCGCTGGCCACGGCGACGGCGGAGGCGATCATCTTTGGCGCGGCGCTGAACGGGTCCCCCTTGCCGCCCACGGAAACGCAGGGACCGCTGCCGACCTACACGTTTCCGCCGACTCTGGCTCCCCAGTCCACGGCGGCCGCGTCACGGAGCGCTACGGCGACGGATACCAGCGGGATGCCGCCGATTGTCCCGATTCTGGCGCTGGCCGGGCTGGGCAGCCTGGGACTGCTGATCAGCCTGTTGCGGCGCGCCGCCTGAGCAAATCTTCGTGTAGTCATAAATCCGTGTGATCTGCCAACGCGATAGCTACTTCCCGGCCGCGATCGGTCAGCAGATACGTGGCGGCCGGGAATTTCTGATTGCTGGTCACCAGCCCGTGACGCAGGAGCGCATCGACAATGGCCTGTCTGACATGAACGGGCGCACTGTCGAGCGGGTGCACCTGGAAGTCCTTGGCGCCATCGAGCGAGCGATGTGACTTGAGCAGCGCTCCCGCGTTCAGACTGAGCAGAACCCGGCGGGCTTCCTGAGAAAGTCGCATGGTTGTATCTGCTTCACGTGGGGGGCGGGACGGTCCGGCCATCTCAGCCCAGATTACCGACGTGCTGTTGGAGATCGCGCTGGCGAATCTTGATGTAGCGATCCGGGATGATCTCCGCCATTTCTTCCTCGGTCAGCCGGATACGCAGGATGTCCAGCGCATCCTCGGCGGTCTGGCCGTAAGCCAGCTTCTGTTTGCCATTTTTCATGTCGAACAGAAACATGAAGTGCGGATTGCTGAAGCTGCTCATGCCGTCCTCCTAGGCTTTGATCAGTGCGCCGGAGAAGACTCCCGGTTTGTCGATGAATTCCCGATCCAGGCCGCGGTTGACCTCGTCGTCGTACTTGCCCGCCAGCAGTTCGCGGTAGAACTGGTAGTCGATCCCTTTGACCTTTTCGTCGTCCGGGTAGCGGTGGTAGTTCTCCTTGGACATCATGCTCTTGCCCTCGGCGATGAGCTGGTAGCCCAGGGCCGATCCAGGGTAGGGGGCATAGAAGGAGATCGAGGGCAGCACCCGGCGCATGGATTTGACCATGCGCATCGTCTTGAAGGCGTCTTCCGGCGTCTCTCCGGGGATGCCCAGCATGACGTTGGCCCAGATGACCGGCGGCTTGCGGCCCTGCCGTTCAAGCTCGTCGCCGACCCGGTTGATCAAGTCGATGGCGAAGTAGTTGTCCTCTTCGGTGCATTCCTTGTTGAGCAGGCGCAGAATCCGATCGCTGCCGGACTCGAAGCCGATCGAGATGGTGTCCCAGTTGGTTTCCTTGAGCAGCGCCTCGAACAGGTCGGGCCACTGGCGCACTGTGTCCGAGCGACCGGCGGCCCAGTACGACCAGGCTTTGCGGGCTTTGGTGGGGTACTTCTCGATCCACTCGCGCAGCCAGCTTGGATTCTGGAAGAACATCGAGTCGTGGATCACCACCGATCCCACCGGGCCGTAGTGGCTGTCCAGGTAGTTCAACTCGTCGATCACGGCGTCGACGGGGCGGCGACCCATGTTGGGGATGTACGAGTTCTCGTTGCAGAAGACGCATTGCCAGGGGCAGACCCGGCTGGTTAGCAGGGTCACGACCGGCCCCGGCCCCCAGCCGCATTCCGGTTCCAGCGGCCAGTTGAAGGTTTTGGCGAGGTGCTT
The DNA here is from genome assembly GCA_029976005.1 of Aggregatilineales bacterium. Classification (GTDB taxonomy): domain Bacteria; phylum Chloroflexota; class Anaerolineae; order Aggregatilineales; family Ch27; genus JARKOQ01. Next base: position 13,784 of record JARKOQ010000009.1, read on the forward strand.
GCTGGCGGGCTTCGGCCACAGCGTGCGATCGATCATCGGCCAGTCGGCCATCGATTTCGCACCCTGGCCCAGCACCACGCGCGGGAAGGCCGATGGATCGCGCGCCAGGTCCACAATGGTCTGCTCGCCGGGGCCTTGCACGATGTGATCGAAATACGGGATGGCCTCCATCTCGTCCAGCGCGACGGTGGCATGCATGCCGCCGGCGATGACGATCCCGTTGGGATTGACTTCCTTGAAGATTTCCGCCGATTTGCGGGCCCCCGGGTACGTATAGCTTCGCACGTTCATGAACACCATGTCATAGTCTTTGATCTGGCTGCGAAGCTGGCGCCACGAGGTCACGGCGCGGGTGGAGGCGATATCGGTCATCAGACCGGCCTGGTGCATCAGCGTGCGCAGCAGGCCCAGCCCATGATCCTGCCACTGCTCGTGGGGGCCAGCCGGGTTGACCAGGTCGCCCAGGTCGCCCATATCGAGCCAGAGCCGGCGCGGTTCGCCAGAACTGGCGGATTTGCTTTTGTGGAAGAAGTTGAGCACGTCGCCTATTCCTCTCAATCTCATCAGGCCAGCCCATGCGGCGCGGCAATTGTATCCAGTGGGACGCGGTTTGGCCCAGGGAAAGCGCCCTGAGTGGGCGGGACAAACAAACTCGCCTTGCCCACGGAGATATTCGACGCCGGGCAAGGCGAGAGACTCAGCCACTCATAAGGTCGCCAGCAGAGCGTCTGGTTAGCTGCCGCAGGAGCCAGTGCCGCAGCCGCAGCCAGAAGACCCACTGTCCGACGACGTGCGGAACGAGTTTCCGCAGCCGCAGGATGACACCGCATTCGGATTATCGATCCTGAATCCGCCGCTCATCAGGTCTTCCACGAAGTCGATCGTCGCGCCCTGAAGGTAGGGGAGACTGATCGAGTCGACCAGGAGGCTGATACCGTCGGCCTCGACGCGGGTATCGGTCTCGTCGGCCTGGCTCTCGAACGCCATGCCGTATTGCAGCCCGGAGCAGCCACCGCCACTCACGAAGACGCGGAGGGCGTAGCCTTCGAGGTTGCGCGTGGTCAGCAAGTCCTTGATCTTGGTTACGGCAAGCGGCGTCACCATCAGAGCCGGCGTGGCGGTCGTCGTGTCCGTATGTTCATCCATGTGGGTCACCATAGCATCTCTCCTCGTTCCTGAATAATGGGCAGCATTCTAGCACGGTTCGCGGGTAGCGTCAATAAACTAAATCTCTGTCTATTTTATTCAACTCGAATGGGATTGCGGCGCGGGCACCAGGTAGGCGCAGCTTTCGTCGCCACCCGCCATGCGGCTGAGCCGGCGCGGCACGACCCCGCCCAGCAACGATGAGAGCATGTGAAAGTCCATCTCGCACAGCTCGGAATGGGAACCGCTCAGGTGATGGTAAGGGCAGTTATGCATGTGCAGGACGTAGCCCTGCTCGGTGCTTTCCCATCGCGCGTTGTAGCCCTGTTGGGTCAGGTAATCGATCACCTGATTCAACCGGACCGGCATGGGCACATCGTTGACTTGCAGGCCGGACGCCAGCACGTCGGCCACGCCTTCCAGGATGACGTTGACCTCGCGCGGGGGAAGGGTCCGCTTGATCTGGAGGAGCAACTCCTCGGCCAGGGTGCGGTAATTGTTCGGGAAAAGCTCCAGGGCCTTGTCGGTTAGCGCATAAATATACTGCGGGCGGCCCGGCGTGGTCCGGCGGCGCACTGCCGGGGCGGACACCAAGCCATCGCCGCGCAGGATTTCGAGGTGGTGGCGCACGGTGACCGCCGTGATCTCGCCAATGCGAGCCGACAGGGCATCGACGATCTCATCGACGGTGGCTTCGTTTTGTTCCTTGAGAATTTCAAGAATGTGCTGGCGTGTCTGCTGCATGTCGGCGACCTTGCGTGGCTGGCGTCCATGCCCGAATTTGCTGGAATCGTAGCATGGCAACGCGGCCTTTGTCAAATTGAATAGACAATAAACATAAAAAACACGGACACGATCCTATTCGCGCCAGGCATCTTCGTCCGCGAGCAGCTCGATGCGGATTTCGTTCTCGCCTGCGGCCGGCAGCACCAGAAGCTCATAGATCGATCCTCCCGACAGAGCCAGACGAGGGATGATCGCGATGACCTGGCTGTCCTCCAGGCGGTAGATGCGGATGTCGTAGGTGTTTGAGGGCAGGCCAAGGTAATCGCCGGCCTCGCCTGGGGCAATCGCGCGAGTCTCATAGGTGCCTTGATTTTCCGGAGAGGGCGTGAAGCTGAATTGAGGCGTGCCGGTGGGTTGGGGCGTGCCCTCGCCGGGGAGCGGCAGATCGATCCGGGCGAAAATCCGCCCTTGAGCAGGGGCCGCGTGAATGATGCGCAGGATGGCCGTGCCGGCCTGGACCAGTTCCGACCGGTCGGCGAAAACTGCCGTGCGCATGTCCTCCGACTGGCCGTAGACAAGCACGGAAATACGATCCCGATCGAGCAGGTTCAGGTCTTCAATCGCGTAATCGGGGGCGTTGGGGGAACCGCCGCCAGGCCCGATTCGCAGCGTGTACTGCGCCTGGCGGACGTTCAGATAGGGATTGGCCGCCTGAGCGGACAGGCTGTCGATCAACACCTCGTCATCGAGGCGCACCCGGATGGCAAGCCCATCGGCCAGGGCATTGATCACGCGCAGACCGGCAACTTTGTCACCTTCCACGCCCAGGAGGCTCGGCCCGGCGGGGGTGTTGACTCCGACTTCGTCGTCCAGGAGGAAGGGATCGTACTCGGCCCCGGTCACGATGTAGATGTAGGCGTGGCCTTCGGTGAAGGAAATCTCGCCAGCCGGTTCGACGGCGCGCGCGTTGGCCCCCTGGCCGCTCATCCAGAACAGATTCATCAGCCCGGCCGGCATCTCGACGATCCGGCTGGCGGTCCCGTAGGCCAGGGCCGCGATTTCGTCCAGCGGGCTGTCTCCGACCATGGCATACGCGACCGGCGTGTCTGGCGCGGCATTGACCGCCACCAGTCGCGTCGTGAGCGGCTCGGTGGGTCTGAGCGAGGTTGCGAAGACGCGCAGAGCGGGCAGACCGCGATCCTGCATGAGCAGAATCACGCTTGCCTGGCCGGGCGAAAGGTTGAAGCGAGTCTCGGCAACCGGACGCGCATCGGCCGGCGCGGCGGGCATTGTGACGCGGATGTTATAGGTTCGGGCGGTGCGCGACAGCCAGTCGCTGGCGGTATGGTAGGCCACCCCCAGGGCCAGGGAAGTCTCGCCGAGGTAGACGTCGACCGCTTCGGCTTCCGGCCAGGCGTTGATGAACCGCACCTGGGCCGGAGTTTGGATTGGGGTGCCGATCAGCAGCGGACGGTAGCTTCCGCCGCCGACCGCGCCGGTCAGGATCGCAGTGTAGGCCTGCTGCGGGGCGAGCGCCGCATCCAGCTCAGCAAGCTGGGTTTCGGAACTGGCGAAGGTCAAATGGTGCGCCCCCGCTTCGACGGTGTAGGCCGTCCCGACCAGACCGAAGTCGACCGGGTCGCCCAGCGGGACGCCATCCACTTCCAGGCGCGAGGCGGGGCCACGCGGGACGGCATGGATCAGGGCGAGGCGTGTTTGTCCCTCGGCGATCGGGCTGAGGTCTTCCTGATAGACGGCCACGGTCAGCGCGTCGGCCGTCCCGGTGATGACCAGGATGTAAGACTGCTCGGCGACAACTGGCACGGTCGCTTCCGCCAGAATCTGGCTGCCGGCCGCCGCGCCGGTTGGCACGATCTGGAGCGCGTATATCCCGGCCGCGACTTCGATCGGATTGGTATAGGCCCCCAGGCCCAGCCGGCTGGCGACCAGGCCCAGATCGAGATAGGCATCCACCACGCCGCTTTCGGGGGCGGCCTGGACGATCCGAATCTGGCCTTGCTCCTCAGGATCGCGGCGCGTTTCTGGCACGGCCGGGGCGGTGGCGGTCGGCCGGGGCACGGGGGTATCGGTGGGAATCAGGGTCACCGTGGGCAGGACGGCGGGCGGGGTCGGGGCGGGCGTGCAGGCGGCGATCAGCAGGGCCGCGATCCATACGGCGATCAGGATTCGTGCGCGAGTCATAGCCATCGTCCTATCCAATCCGGCACGTCCGTAATTGTAGCCGGGGCAGACTGGAACGCGAATCACCCTTCGGTCACGGGCGAAAAACAAAGCGGCCCCGCCACCATGGGCAGGGCCGCCGAAAGGTCTGACTATGCTGATTACTGGACTGCGGGCACGTCGGCCAGCTCGATACGGCGATTGTTCAGACGCAGCTCAACCCAGGCGCTGTTGACCCAGCCGGTCGTGTTATCATACTCGACCTGGAGCCAGCCGCTGTCCGCCGTCCGGCCGATGACCAGCAGGGTGGCATTGCCGGGGATCAGCGCCAGTGACTCGCTGACCGCATCGGGGGTGCGGCGCAGGTGCAGGTTCGCGCCGGGGTCGAGGACCGTGGTGGCGACGATCCGGTTGCGGAACTCGGCGTTCGCCGCCGTCGCGGTGCTCTGGGCGACCACATCATCGCTGACGGAGCCGCGCTCGGTTGGTTCGACGATGATCATCAGGCTGCGCATCAGCAGTTCGTTGATGCGGTCTGGTGCCGGGCGGTAGGTATTGCCACGGAAGACGAACTGGAGATACTCGGTCGAGACCCAGCCTGTGATCACGCCGCCGCCTTCAGGCAGGTAATTGACAAACGTCCAGGAGTAATCGTCCAGCAGGCCGATCGGTTCCAGCACCGTGCCATTGGGCACGGCGGCCAGGACTTCGGCCAGGGTGTCCGGGGTGCGGCGGATGTTCAGGTTCGCGCCGGGATTGAGGTTGAAGACCACCCCGTAGAATGCGGCGGTGGAGGGCGCGGCGGTCGGCTGAGTAGTGCTCACGCCGGTTGCTTCGCCGGGGACGTTCGAGGGCAGCGGGTCGAGGTCTGCCAGCCGCACGTTTTTCCCATCCTCGGTGACCCTGACATACTGCGCGATCACCCAGGCCGTGATGGAGCCGCCCTCCGGCGTGGTGTAGACGACGGACAACCAGGTCTGAGCCGGATCGAGATCGTCATCGGGCGGGAGGTCGGCCAGGTTTTCGAAGTCCGGCTCACCGGCGCGGCCAAGCACGAGTACAACGGTGCCCGCCGACACGCGGCCCAGCGACAACGCGTTGGCATTGGGATACTGGCGAAGCTGGACGTTCGCACCCGGATTAAGGTTGAAGATCTGACCGATCGGCCCTTCGGCCACGGGCAGGACCTGGGGGGCCTGCGTGGGGATGGGCGTCTCGGCGACGGCAGGAGCCTCGGTCGGCTGAACCGGCGCTTCGGTCGGCTGTTCGACGACCGGAGCCGCGGTGGGCTGCACGGCCACCGCGACCGGCGCGGCAGCCAGCGCCACAGCGCTGCCCGGCCGCAGGTTGAGCGCGGTCTGGCTCAAACGAACCTCAAACTGCTCGGCCGATCCGGCGACCAGGACGCGGTACAGCATGCCCCCGTTGAAGGCCATGTCTAGTGCGGCGGAGCCGCCACCTTCGCCGGAGACCAGCAGTTCGTACTGCCCGGCGGCGAATTCGGTCGGAGCGACGCTTTCGAACGCCGCGCCCGTGTCGAGCGTGGTGCCATTATCCAGTTCGGCCAGCAGCCCGGTACCCACCAGGGTGTTGAGGATGCTGACGCGGGCCGTGGCCGGATCGAGATCGGCAAAGTCCTCATTGAAGACCTGGAGGCTCAGGCTGCTGCCATCGGTGACAGCCGCGATGGTGCGGGCCTGACCGGCCAGACCCGAATCGCTGAGGTCGAGGCTGGTTGTGGCGATCGGGGCGACCGTGGTGTCCGAGCCAGCCGTGCGTACGGTCAGCTCGTAAACGCCCAGGGGCAGCGCGACGAACGGCGTGATCGTCAGCGCTTCCAGGCTGGGCACGGCCAGCACACCGTTGAGATACACATCCACAGCCGGCGCGCCAGGGATGGCATGGGCCACGCTGGCGTAGACGCTGTCGCCAGAGGCGAGCGCCGGGGCCGAAAGCAGCAGGATGTCCGGCGTGGCGCTCAGGATCACGAGGCGGTAGAACTGCCCGGCGGCCAGGTGGTAATCCGTGACCGGGCGGATGGCGCTGTCGACCGCGCCACCGGTGGGGGTTACCGCCAGCGGGTAGGTGTTGGCGGGAATATCGATGCTGCCCGATCCCTCGCCGTAGCCCAGGCCCTGCAGGACCGGGCTGCCGTCCGGGAGAACTACGTCCACGGCGTCGATTCCGGCGGCGGCATGGATGGCCGACAGGCGGATATTGCCCAGGACCAACGGGCTGAGATCATCTTCGAAGACCATGATCTGGGGCGCATCGGGTGTGCCCATGATGATGGCGGTGATCGCCTGCCCGGCGGCCGCGTTCAGGGTGGTTTCGGCCAGGGTAGCCCCGGCGGCCTGAACGTTGACCAGGTGTTCGCCTGGATCGAGGCGGAGATAGGCGGTCGGCTGGGCGTAGGCAAGCTGCGAAGCCGCCAGCACCCCATCCACCAGGATATCCACGGTGGGAGCCTCCGGAACGGCGTGCACGAAGCGCACCAGGAAGGTCTCCTGCGCCTGTTGAACCGGGCTGGCGGAAGCCGCCGGAACCATACCTAACAACACGACCATCACGAGGCCAAGCGTGAGAACAAGACGACGACTCATCTGACTTTCTCCTCTAGGTAAGCGCCCCCCACCACAGGCAAGTGAGGGCAACTTTAGGTGCCTTCCTGCCACTGGTTCAGGTAGGCGAACTGCTCTTCGGTCAGCGTGTCGATCTTGACGTGCATGGCCTCGAGCTTGAGCCGCGCGATTTCCATGTCGATGTCCTGGGGCACCGTATAGACACGCCGTTCGAGCTGCGCGTGGTTCTTGACCATGTATTCAGCGGCCAGGGCCTGGTTGGCGAAGCTCATGTCCATCACGCTGGCCGGATGGCCTTCGGCCGCCGCGAGGTTGACCAGACGGCCTTCCGCCAGCAGGTAGATGCGGCGGCCATCGGCCAGGGTGTACTGCTCGGTGAAGGGACGCACCATGCGTGGCTCTTCCACGGACAGGCCACGCAGGGCGGGGATGTTGATCTCGACGTTGAAGTGGCCGGAGTTGCAGATAACCGCCCCATCCTTCATCGCCTCGAAGTGATGGCGATCGAGGACGTTGAGGTCGCCGGTGGCCGTTACAAAGATGTCACCCTGAGCGGCCGCTTCTTGCATGGGCAGGACGCGATAGCCGTCCATAACCGCTTCAAGCGCCTTGAGCGGGTCAATCTCGGTCACGATCACGTTGGCACCCATGCCGCGAGCGCGCGAGGCGATACCGCGGCTGCACCAGCCATAGCCGCCCACGACGAACGTGCGGCCGGCCAGGAGCAGATTGGTGGCGCGGACGATGCCGTCCAGGGTGCTCTGGCCCGTGCCGTAGCGGTTGTCGAACATGTGCTTGGTCATGCTGTCATTGACCGCGATGACCGGGAAGCGCAGTGCACCATCAGCGGCCATCGCACGCAGGCGGATCACGCCCGTGGTGGTTTCCTCAGTGCCACCGATGATGTCCGTCAGAAGCTCGGTGCGATTCTTGTGGATCTCGCTGACCAGGTCCGCGCCGTCGTCCATCGTGATGTGCGGCTTGTGATCCAGGGCGCGCTGGAGATGATCGTAGTAGGTCTTGTTGTCTTCGCCCTTGATGGCGAAGACCGGGATTTCGTAGTTCGCCACCAGCGCGGCCGCCACGTCATCCTGGGTGGAGAGCGGGTTGGAGGCCGTCAGGACGACATCCGCGCCACCGACCTGGAGCGTGCGAACCAGGTTGGCTGTTTCCGTGGTGACGTGCAGGCAGGCCGCCATGCGGATGCCCTGCAGGGGTTTTTCCTTGGCGAAGCGCTCGCGAATCTGGCGAAGGACCGGCATATCCTGTTCAGCCCACTCGATGCGATAGCGGCCGCCGGTGGCCAGATCGAGAGAGCGGATGTCGTGATCAACACGTGCTGTCATTGAAACTCCTCTGTAAGGAACTATTGAAGTGCCTGTTTCTAAGTGAAAGCCAGCGGGCCATTGTATCACAGCTTTGCCGGCTTGTCCGCCACCCTTTTTCAGGTGCGGGGCAACTCTGGTGTCAGATCAGCAGCGCGTCCAGCGCGCCGCCGTCCTCAAACCGCGTCCGGAAGCGGGCGATGAACTGCTCCGGCGTGTAGTGGTGGGTCTGGGTGCCGACGTGCTCAAGTACGTAAGTGGCGCACAGCGCGCCCACCTTGCCGCACAACTCCCAATCCCAGCCGGCGGCCATCCCGCGCAGCAGCCCGGCTCGGAACGCATCCCCGACGCCGGTGGGATCGGCGATGCGATCGGCCGGGAAGATCGGCACGGCGATTTCCTGCCCTTCGGTAAAGATGCGCGTGCCGTTTTCGCCCAGGGTTACGACGACGACCGGAACCCGGCCGATGATCTCCGCGCGGCCGAGGCCGGTTTTTTGCATGAGAATCTCGAATTCGTACTCATTGCAGATCAGCATGTAGCTGTATTCGATCCCGTGGCGCAGGGCTTCCCCATCCAGACGGGCGACCTGCTGGCTGGGATCGTACATGTAGCGCAACCCGGCAGCGCGGCACTCGTCGATGTAATTGGCCATCGCCTGAGGATCGTTGGGGGAGATGACCACCAGGTCCGGGGTGGCCGGTAGGACATCCTTGAGGGCCACGTCACGGGCGAAGGACATCGCGCCGGTATAGAAAGACGCGATCTGATTGTTGACCGTGTCCGTGTTCACGAAGAACGAGGCCGTGAACACGCTGTCAAACTGGCGGACGGTGGAGGTATCCACACCGGCGTGCTCCAGCCATTCCCGGTAGTCGCCGAAGTCCTTGCCGACTGTGCCAACCAATCGGGGTTTGGGGGATAGGCGCAGCAGACCCAGGGTATAGGCGATGTTGGCAGCCACGCCGCCCCAGTGCTTGGTCATCTCGTCGACGAGAAAGCTGAGGCTGATGCGATCGATTTTGTCAGGAATGATGTGATCCTGGAATTTGCCGGGAAAGCGCATCAAATAGTCGTAGGCGATCGAACCGGTTACCGCAATTTCCATCGTAATAATCCTCGCGAGACTCTGGGTGGGTCAACCGGCACAGTATACCACAGTTTGAAAACGGGGT
>JARKOQ010000013.1 GCA_029976005.1 Aggregatilineales bacterium
GGCGCCAAGCGCATCCTCATTGACGTCGGGATGCGCTACCTGCCGCCCGGCTACGATCAGCAGCCCAAACGCGGCTTCGCCATGCCCTTCACGTCCTGGCTGAAAGGCCCCTTGCAGCCCATTCTGATGGATACACTGTCCGAAAAGCGGCTCCGCGAACGGGGGTTGCTGGATGTGGCGGCGGGCCTTGCCGTCCGAGACGAATTCCTCGCCGGGCGACTGCACTGGACCCAGCCATGGCTGCTGATGGTGCTTGAGCTATGGTGCCAGCAGATCCTCGATCGGGGTGGACGTTTGGGTTCCCAGGAGCCCGCGATTCAGGTGTCTCATGCATCCCCCACATTTTGAGACGGACCCTTTCCCCGGCAGGCCGCGTATCCTGTTCGTGGGGCTGGCGGAGAGCACGCACACCCATTCGTGGATCGATCTGCTGCGCGACCAGGAATTCAATGTGCGCCTGTTCGCCTTGCCGACTCCTGGCGGCTTCCCGCCGGACGACTGGCCCGTGCGGACGTATATCAGCGGGCCGATTGCGCGCCGTTTCGACCCGGCGAAGCGCCGCACGCTGCACGGGCCGGTCGGGCGGATGCCCCTCCTGCGCAAGCCGTACCGGCTGGGTTGGCATGTCCTGCGGCGGCTGCTCTCTCCGGAACACTGGCTGATCGAGATCGTCAACGGTTGGCGGCCGGACGTGATCCACACCCTGGGGCTCGACCCGGCGGGACTGTTTTTCAACGCGATCCGGCGGCAGGGAGTGCTCTTTCAGGGTTACCAATGGGTGCTGCAATTGCGCGGCGGCTCCGATCTGGCGCTAACCCAGTACGATCCGGCCCGGCGTCCCGCGCTGGCGGAAGCCCTCCAGGCGTGCGACCAGCTTCTGAGCGACAACCGGGAGAACTTTCGTATTGGGCAGGCGATGGGGCTGCGCGAGGCGCAGATCGCGCCGATTGCGCCCGTGCCCGGCACCGGCGGCGTCGATGTGGAAGGACTGCACGCCGGATGGCAGGGCGCACCCGCGCAACGCCGGGTAATTCTGTGGCCCAAGGCCTACGATTGTCCGTGGTCACTGGGCCTGCCGGTGCTGGAAGCGCTGCGGCTGTGCTGGGATGCCATTCAGCCGTGTGAAATCCACCTGTTGGCCGTGGATGAATCGATCCGGATGTGGCACCTTAGCCTGCCGGAAGCCATGCGCGTGCACATGCACCTGACTCCCCGCATCCCGCGCCAGCAGGTGTTAGAATTGCAGTCCCAGGCGCGGGTGGTCCTGATGCCCTCCCTGGTCGATGGGACGCCCAACAGCATGTTCGAGGCTATGGCAGCGGGGGCATTGCCGATCGTCTCGCCGCTGGATACGATCCGGCCTATCGTGGAGAATGGAAAACACGTCCTGTTTGCCCGCAATCTCTATCCAACTGAGATTGCGGACGCGCTGACGCGGGCGATGACCGACGATGGCCTGATCGAGCGGGCGGCACGGGTCAATCTGGAGTTGGTCCGGGAGATCGCGGACCGGGCGACCATTGCGCCGCGCGTGGCGGCGTTTTACACCGGGCTGTCCCGGCATAGGCAACCTCACGGGCAATGACAGTAACCACTTCAAAAACAGCGATACTTTCGCATATCCTGCCGCCATTGCCTTCCGGGCAGGCCATGGTCCTCGAGGCGCTTCTCGGTTATCTTGATTCCGCGGAGTACTGCCTGATCTCGCAGGGCCTGCATTCTTCCGGCGCCCAGGCAGCGAAGGTCTACCCACTGACCCTGAATTCACCTGGGATGTGTAAGCTGTTCCGGCGGCTTCCCCAGATCAACCCGGAAAAAGACACCCGTCTGCATCGTGGGCTGCGGCCCCTGCTTCAGGTGTACCATCGTTTATGGAGCTTCGGATCGCTGGCGGGAAGCCATGAGACGATTGTGGCGTCGTATGCAACGCAGTTGGAGGCCATTCTTGAGCGCGAGGGCTGCGACGTGATCGTGGCCTGTACGGGCGACCTGTATAATCTTCCGGCGGCGTATGTGGCCAGCCAGCGGGCGGGGATCGAGTTGATCCCCTATATTTTCGATGACTATGGCTACCAGTGGACAGGCGATAATCGCGCCTTTGCGCTCGAATGGGAGCCAAAAGTCCTCAAGGCGGCGCGTGCCGTGGTGGTCACGAATGAGTATATGGCACGCGCCTACCAGGATCGCTACGGTGTAACCAGCACAATCGTGCGCAATCCCGCGCTGCTGCCGGACCTGGCGAGTCTGGATCGTGCGCCGCGCGCGCTCGATTCTGGCACATTCAATATCGTCTACACTGGCTCGGTCTACAGCGCCCACTATGATGCCTTCCGTTGTCTGGTCGCTGCTCTGAACCGCCTGGGGCGGCCGGACGTCCGGCTGCACATTTTCACCAGCCAGCCCGCCTCTGTCCTGGCATTGCAGGGAATCCATGGAACCCACGTGGAAATTCATGCCCATGTTTCCCATGACGACATCCTGACCATCCAGCACCAGGCGGATGTGTTGTTCCTGCCGCTGGCGTTTGACTCCCCGATTCCGGAGGTCGTCAACACGTCGTCGCCCGGAAAACTGGGGGAATATCTGGCCGTTGGCCGGCCCGTTCTGGTGAATGCGCCCGCCGATTCGTTCCTGAGCTGGTATTTCCAGGAACACGAGTGCGGGATAGTGGTGGATCGGCCGGATGCGGATGCTTTGGGCGCGGCCCTGGCGCGGCTGATGG
>JARKOQ010000014.1 GCA_029976005.1 Aggregatilineales bacterium
CCGACTGATCTTCAGGCCGGGACAGCAGGCCGGCCCGGCGCCGGTCCTTCAGCCGGTAGCTTTCGCCGCGGATGTTGATGGTCGTCGAGTGGTGCAGCAGCCGGTCCAGGATCGCCGTGGCGATGATCGGGTCGCCGAAGATCGAGCCCCAGTCGCCGTAGCTCTTGTTCGAGGTTAGGATGATGCTGCCTCGCTCGTAGCGGGCGCTCACCAGTTGAAAAAAGATCGTGGCGCCCAGTTCGTCCACCGGCAGGTAGCCCATTTCGTCGATGATGAGCACCTTCGGCGCCAGGTAGATGCGCATCTGCCTGTCGAGCCGCCCTTCGCGGTAGGCCTTGCCCAGATCGCTGATCAGATCATGCGCGGTCTTGAAGTAGGCCGGCAGGCCGGCGCGAATCGAGGCCTCGGCCAGCGCCACCGCCAGGTGCGTCTTGCCTACTCCGGGCGGCCCCAGCAGGATCACGTTGCTGGCCTCATGCACGAAGCGCAGCGTCTGTAGTTCCCGCACCTGGCGTTCGTCGATCGACGGCTGGAAGCTGAAGTCGAACTGCTCGAAGGTCTTCACATACGGCAGATGCGCCAGTTGCAGGCGCGTCTTGAGGTAGCGCTGGCGCCGCGCATCGGTCTCCGTCGTCAGCACCTCCAGCAGGAAGTCGCCATAGCTCGGCTCTTTCTTGGCGGCCTGCTCAAGCAGGCCTTCCAGCCGCGCCTCCACCGCCGTCAGCGAAAGCGCGCCGAGCGTTTCCTGGAGCCTGTCGATGACCGTCATCGTCCACCTCCCAGCGCCACGCTCTCGTAGGCTTCCAACGGTCGGACCTCCACCACTGGAGCCGACTGGCGGATGTGGACCAGGGTCTTGCCGTCCTGCCGGACGCCCAGCGGGATGCCCTCGTGATGATCCTGGTTGGTGATCACCAGGTGCTTGCGTGGAGCCGCGGAGTGCTCGGCGATGCGCCGCGCACCGTGCACCACTTCCACGCGCCCGTCGAACTGGCGCACCCAGACCTCCATACCGGCGTAGGCCCACGGCACCGAGTAGCGGCTTCCCTGCCAATGGACGAATGCATCCCGGGCGACCTTGCGCAGTTCGTCGTCGGCGTAGGGGTACGGCAGCCGGCCGTTGAGCGGCTGCAAGGCGAATTGGTCGCCGTCCCAGCGCGCCAGCACCACCTCGTGCGTCGTCCCGTGGACTCGCTGGTTGGCCACCTTCCAGACCCACTCGCGCAGCTGTGTATTCAGGTCGTCGAGATTGGCCGGCTCATGCCCCTGCAGACCGCACAGGAAGTTGCGCCGCACGTACTTCACGCCCGACTCCACCTTGCCCTTGGTCTGAGCCCGGTAGGGGCGGCACAGCCGGGGCTGAAAACCCCAATAGCGCGCGAAGTCCAGAAACACAGCATTCCAGATGATCTCGCCCCGCTCGTCGGTACCTTGCCACACCGTTCTCATCCGGTCGTAGAGGATCTCGCGCGGGATCCCGCCCAACTGCCGGAAGGCCTCCTCGTGCATACGCAGCAACGTGCCGAGCCTCTGATCCAGCGCCGCCGAGGCCATCATCATCCGGCTGTAGCCTAGCGTGAGGGCGAAGCCCCACAGCTTGCGGGTCTCCCCGTCCATCTCCAAATCGCCCAAGTGTCCCCAATCCACCTGCGCCTGCTCGCCAGGCTGGGTCTCAAAGCGCCTCACCGCCACGACACTGGCCGCCGCCCGCTGCGGGCGCAGCCAGTCGGTCAGGATCGAGTACCCACCGGTGTAATTGCGTTCGCGCAACTCCCGCAACAGCACCCGGGCGTTCCAGACTCCGGCTTTCAGCCGCTCCTC
>JARKOQ010000019.1 GCA_029976005.1 Aggregatilineales bacterium
TGCGTGGTGCGGGTGACGGCCGGAGCGGTGCGCCGGCGCAGCACGCTGCGCCTGTCGCCGGAAGACACGGCTGCCGGGTATGCGCTGGCCTGCCAGGCCGTGGTCGAAGGGGATGTCGCGGTCAGTGTGCCGCCTCAGGAACGGGTCGAGCGGCGGCTGACGACCGATCGCACCGCGATCGAGATTGGAATCCCAGCGGGCTATGATCCGGCGGTGGAACAGACGATCCGGCGGGTGACCCTGACCCTGACCCCGCCCAGCCTGGACGACCAGACCGACGACTGGAGCCGGCTGCGTACCGCGCTCCGCCAGCAGGCCGGGGTGGAACGAGTCCGCGCGTCGCTGGCGCTGCTTCGCCAGATCGGGGCTGTCCTCCGGGTGGGGAACTGGCGGGTGACGGCCGTGCTCGATACCGGCCCGGACGGCGTACCGCCGGTTGCCGATCCGGCCCGCCTGATTGCGCTCCGGCCCGGCCACGTCGATCCGGCTGCCCCGCTGTGGGGCGCGGCGATCGACATCGGCACGACGACGGTCACGCTGTGGCTGGTCGACTTGCTCAGCGGCGCGGTGCGCGCCCAGGCGGCCGAATACAACGGCCAGATCGCGCGTGGCGAGGACGTGATCTCGCGCATCATCTACGCCGGCAAAAACTCCGGCGGGGATGATCTGCGCGACCGGGTGCTGGGCACGATCCACAGCCTGCTGGAAGCCGCCTGCCAGCATGTCCGGGCGAAACCGGAGGAGGTGGTCAAGGCGACCATCACCGGCAACAGCACGATGCTGCACCTGCTGCTGGGCCTCCCGGCGGAGAGCATCCGGCAGTCGCCGTTCATCACCGCGATCAACCAGTACCCCGCGCTGACGGCCCATGAGGTCGGGCTGGGGATTCAGCCTGAGGCGACGGTGGACTGTCTGCCGGGTGTGGCGAGCTACGTGGGGGCGGACATCACCGCCGGCGTGCTGGCGTCCGGCCTGGAAGACAGCGACGCGATCAGCCTGTTCATCGACGTGGGTACCAACGGTGAGATCGTGCTGGGCAACCGCGAGTGGCTGGTGGCCTGCGCCTGCTCGGCGGGGCCGGCCTTCGAAGGCGGCGGCGTCCAACACGGCATGCGCGCCACCCAGGGGGCCATCGAAGAAGTCTGGATCGACGGCACGACCTTCGAGCCGACCTGGCGGGTGATCGGCGGCGGACGACCGTCCGGACTGTGTGGCAGCGGCCTGATCGCGTTGCTGGCCGAGATGCGCCTGACCGGCGTCGTGGACAAGGGCGGGCACATCGATACGCGGTTGTCCACGCCGCGCGTGCGAACCGGCCCGCATGGGCCTGAATATGTGGTAGCCTGGGCGGAAGAAACGGCCCACGGGCGCGATATCGTCCTCACCGGTGTGGACATCGACAACCTGGTGCGGACCAAGGCCGCGATCTACGCGGGCTTCAGCGTGCTGGCGGAGCGAGTCGGCCTGCCCCTGGAAGCCGCCGAACGGGTGCTGATCGGTGGATCGTTTGGCAAGTACATCAACGTCGAGAAGGCCGTGGAGATCGGCCTGCTGCCCGATATGCCCTGGAATCAATTCTCTTTCCTGGGGAACACTTCGGTGCGGGGGGCGTATCTGGCCCTGTTGAGCCGGGAGGCGCGAGCCAGGATCGAAGCCATCGCGGCCCGGATGACCTATATCGAGCTGTCGGCTGACAACCACTTCTACGAGGCGTTTACTTCTGCGCTGTTCCTGCCGCACACCGACCAGTCACGCTTTCCATCCGTGCAGGCCGCCGCAGGTTCATCATAAGGAAGCGACCATGTATATCATCGGCGAAAATATCCACATCATTTCCGAAAAGGTGAAAGAGGCTCTAACCGCGCGCGACGCCCGGTTCTTTCAGGAACTGGCGGTGAAGCAGGTCGAAGCTGGCGCCCAGGCCCTCGACCTGAACCTGGGCCCCCGCAAAAAGGACGGCGAGGAAGTTTTTCCCTGGCTGGTGGAGACGGTCGAAGCGGTGGTGGACGTGCCGCTCAGCTTCGATACCACCAACATCCTGGGCATCGAAGCCGGGCTGAAGAAGGTCACCAAGGCTCAACCCATCATCAACTCGACCTCGGCCGAGCCGGAACGGCTGGAGAAGGTGCCGCTGCTGGCCAAACAGTACAACACCCGCCTGATCGCCCTGACGATGGGGGCCAGCGGCATCCCGGTCAGCGCGGATGAGCGGGTGAACATCGCCCTCGAAAAGCTCATCCCGCGTATGCTGGAAATCGACTATCCGATCGGCGATCTGATCATCGATCCGCTGGTGCTGACCGTCTCCGGCTGCCAGGAGTATTGCCCGGAGCTGATCGAAGCGATCCGCACCCTGCAATTCGCCTGGGACCCGCCGCCCGCGATCTCGGTTGGGCTGTCGAACGTCTCCAACGCGGTGCCTGGGGAGAACCGGGCGCTGATCAACCGGACCTACGGCGCGATGCTGATGGGGGCCGGACTGAAGATGATGATCGCCAACCCGCTCGACGAGGCGCTCAAGGAGATGATCCGCATCATCGAGGAACGCGACGATCGCACCCCGGTGGGCCGCCTGTATCTGGCGCTGCATGACCGGGTCGCGGCCATGGAACGGCCGGCGATCAGTGACGTGGATATGGGCGACCCCGAACAGGCGGCGATCTGGAAGACGGTGCAGATTTTGCTCAACAACGTCATCTACGCCGATTCATACTTGCAGCAGGAGGCGGCCACCTGACGCTCCCGTCCGGGGAAGGGACATCTCACCCGATGTCATCCGTTGGCTGGCCCGGTTTTGTGCCGGGCGATGTGGGGAATGAGGGATGAAACTCGCGATCAGTGGCAAGGGTGGGGTGGGCAAAACGACTCTGGCGGCGCTGCTGGCCCAGGTCTACGCCGATGCCGGGCGCGATGTCCTTGCCGTGGATGCCGATCCGGCTCCCTGCCTGGCCGAAGCGCTGGGCTTCCCGCCCGAAGTGCGCGCCTCCCTACGGCCGATCGCCGAGATGGCCGATCTGATCGAGGAGCGCACCGGGGCCAAACCGGGTACGGTGGGCGGATTTTTCACGCTCAATCCGCGCGTCGATGATCTGCCGGAGCGATTCAGCGTCCGCCGGCGTGGGGTGCGTCTGCTGGAAATGGGCGGGGTCGAATTGGGCGGATCGGGCTGCATCTGCCCGGAGAGTGCCCTGCTCAAGACCCTGTTCACGCACCTGCTGTTTCGCGGGGATGAGGTGCTGATCCTGGATATGTATGCCGGGGTGGAGCACCTCGGCCGCGCCACGGTGGATTTCGTCGATGCCCTGCTGATCGTGGTCGAGCCGACCCGGCGCAGCCTGGGGACCGCGGCCCAGATCAAGGCTTTGGCCCAGGACATCGGCCTGAGCCGGTTATGGCTGGTCGGCAACAAGGTGCGCGACGACGATGAGGCCGCTTTTCTGAGGACGGCCTCGCTTGATTTGCCGCTGCTGGGCCTGCTGCCCGCCAGCCCTGACGTTCTGGACGTGGACCGGCGCGGGCTGGCGGTTTATGACCATGTGCCGGCGCTGCGCCACGCCGCCGAACAAATCGCCGCCAGCCTGGATCAGGCGCTGGCAAGTGGAACCTGATCCGGCGTGTTGCCAGTCCAGGAGAACCATCCATGACAACCACCATCGCCATCGCCGGGAAAGGCGGGGTCGGCAAGACGACGCTGGCCGCCCTGATCATCCGGTATCTGGCGAGACAGCAGCAAGGGGCCATCCTCGCCATCGACGCCGACCCCAGCAGCAACCTCAACATGGCGCTGGGCCTGGAACTGGAATGGACGGTTGGCGATATTCGGGAGGACTTGCTGGCCCAGGTCAAGCAGTCGCTGACTGCCGGCGGCGCGTCGATGGGCGCGCTGCCCGGCGGGACCAGCAAGCGGGAGTACCTGGACTACCAGATCCGATCCTCCCTGGCTGAAGGGGCGCGCTTCGATCTGATTGCGATGGGGCGTTCGGAAGGCCCCGGCTGCTACTGCGCCGTGAACCATAACCTGCGCGAGGTCATCGACAGCCTCAGCAAGAACTACCGGTACGTGGTCATTGACAACGAAGCCGGCCTGGAACATCTCAGCCGCCGCACCACGCGCGATGTCGAGCATCTGCTGATTGTCTCCGATCCCACCCTGCGGGGCGTCGTGGCCGCGGAGCGGATCGCCGCCCTGCGCCACGAGCTGGATGTCAATATCCAGCAGGCCTATCTGATTGTGAATGGACTGAAGGATGGCGTGCTTCCTGCGCCGCTCCAGACCCGGATCGAAACGCTGGACGTTCCCCTGCTGGGGCTGATCCCGCAGGACGACCAACTGGCTGAACTCGATCTTTACGGCAGCCCGTTGATCGATCTGGAGGAGACTTCCCCGGTTGTCCAGGCGGTCGCCGCGCTGATGAGCCGCATTCTGTGCGCGACCGGCGGGGGCTAGACTGATGGTTGACGGATTGAAGCCCCAAGGCAACGAACTCTATCGCGGAAAAGAGGATGTCTCACCAGGAGACAAAGGAGCCAGCAGGGCAATTGCATCAAGAACAGAATGAACCGCCAAACCGCCATAGTAGATCACGGTCGCCAAAAAACCAACGAGCTGAAGAAACGCGGTATCTTCGTCTCGCCGGGCGGGGTGCGCTCGATCTGGCAGCGGCGGCGCAGGCGAATGCCATCCAGGCAAGCGGGCTGCCTGGATGGATGGTTTGTGGGGCGCGAATCCGGGCCGGCGGCGTGTGTCGCGAATGATCCAGCATGCCGATTCGCAGCACCGGCAGAGAGGTTGTCCCTCCCTGCTTCATTGATCGGATAGTTCCAGCCAGCGCACCTGGTAGGGTGCCAGCAGAAACCTGGGATCGATCCGTTCGCCGGAGAGCAGATCGGAGAGCGGGGCGGCCGCCCACGCGCTCAGATCGACCGGCCGGGGCTGGCCGGTGACGTTGTGGATGGCCAGCACGCGCCCCCCATCTTCCGGCGTGCGCAGCAGCGCGAACACCCCCGGCTGCCCCAGGTCGAGCGCTGCCTGGGCCGCGCCGGGATGGAAGGCCGCGATCTGCTTGCGGCGGAGGAGCATGGCCCGGTAAGCCCCGAATACCTGCGCCCGGAACGAGTCCGGGTCGGCCAGGGCGTCGTCGACGGCCGCGACATCCAGTTTCTCGCGGTTGATCGTGCGGTTGTGTCCGCTTCGCTCCATGCCGGGGATGTCGCTTCGCGAGCCGAGCAGGCT
The DNA here is from genome assembly GCA_029976005.1 of Aggregatilineales bacterium. Lineage (GTDB taxonomy): Bacteria > Chloroflexota > Anaerolineae > Aggregatilineales > Ch27 > JARKOQ01. The sequence goes on from JARKOQ010000019.1 coordinate 5,234, forward strand.
GTGGACGTAGATGGCCGGCACGCCGGCCAGGGCCAGCATGATCGCCTGCGAGACCAGAAAGCGCCGTGCCTGGACGGCCTGCGGCTCGGCCGGATCGGTCACCGCGTCCACGTAGGCGATGTTCAGCTCGTAGGGACTCTGGCTGCCGTCCGCGTTGCGCTTGTAGGAGACTCGCCCGCCGCAGGCTTCGGTGTGGGCGATCAGGGCGTCCATCTCGGCCTGGCTCAGGATACCCTCGACCGGCCGCACGCCGATTCCGTCGTGCGAGGCGGTGAAATTGAAGAACGTGGTGCGCTCCGAGGGCACGCGCAGGGCATTCACCCAATCGCGCAGCCGGGAGGCATCCCCGGACAGCAGCGTGTGGAAGAGCAGCGGCGGCAGCGCGAAGTTGTAAACCATCTGGGCTTCGTTGGCCCCGTCGCCGAAATAGGCGATGTTTTCGGCGTGGGGCACGTTGGTCTCCGTGATCACGATCACGTCCGGCGCGACCTCGTCCAGCACGGCGCGCATCAACTGGATGATGGCATGGGTTTCCGGCAGGTGAATGCCGCTGGTGCCGGCCACCTTCCACAGGTAGGCGATGGCATCCAGGCGGATGTAACGCGCCCCCTGGGTCACGTAGAACAACAGCACGGCCAGCATGCGCAGCAGCGTCTGCGGGTCGCGGTAGTCCAGATCGACCTGGTCGGCGCTGAAGGTCGTCCAGACGTGGACGACTTCGCCGCGGGCGGTCTGGAAGGGCGTCAGCAGCGGAGTCGTGCGCGGCCGGGTGATCGTGCTCAGGTCGGCCTCGGGGGACTCGACGCGGAACATCCCGGCGAAGGCCGGATCGCCCGCCAGGAAGGCCCGGAACCAGTCACTCTGGGCGGACATGTGGTTGAAGACCGCGTCGACCATCAGATCGAAATGCTGGCCAATGCGGCGCACGTCATCCCAATCCCCCAGGGCCGGGTTGACGCGGTAGAAATCGGTGATCGAAAAGCCATCGTCCGAGGTATACGGGAAAAAGGGCAGAATATGGATCGCCGAGACCGCGCCGGTCAGGCGTTCGCGCGCGAAGCGTTCCAGGGTGCGCAGCGGCGGCTCCTCCGGGCGGCGCAGCGAGTCGCCGTAGGTGATCAGGGCCACGTCCCGTTCGGAGAACGGCGCGCCGGAGGGTCGGGCCGCCGGGCGTTGCGGAAAGCGCGCCAGCATCTCGCGCAGGCGCGCGGCGGCGGGTCCGGCCAGATCAGGCCCATACACCAGGGCCAACAGGGTGTCGATTCGATCAGTCATGAGTCTCCAAAAGAGTCAGGGCGCGGGTCAGCGCCTGGCGAAGCACGCCAAACGAGAAATGGCGCAGACCGGCCTCGTAATTGGCTTCGATCATCGTCGCCCGCAGCGGGGCGTCGTCGATGATCGCGCGGACGCCGGACAGCACCTCCGGTGTGATGTCATGGAAGAACTCCACCGCCTGCACGCCGCACGGCTTGATGTCGGACAGGTAGGGTGGGTACGTATGCACCACGAACGGGATACGAAAGTATAACGTCTCGATCAGGGCATTGCCGAACCCTTCGTAGGTGCTGGGGTAGGTGACGATGTGGGCCTGGGGGTAGATGTCCCACAGGCTGAAGACCGGATGCCCGTTGACCTCGCCGCGCTCGGCGTCGACATATTCCCCGACGAACCGGTAGCGAATCCCGGCCCGGTCGGCTTCCTCGCGCAGCCAGGCCCCGTACTGGGTCGGCTCGTCGTGCTCGTACCCGGTGATGACCAGGACCAGCCGCCGGTCGTCCAGCTTGCGCAGCAGCTCGATCGATTTTTCGATGGCCTTGCGCCGGATCACGCGGGTGGGCTGGAGCACGATCAGGTCGTCGCTGCTGAGGCCCACCGCCGCGCGGAAGGACAGGGCATAGTCATCCAGGGGCGGCGGGGGAGCCTCGAACTCCCAGACATTGGGGACGTATTGGGCCTCGATCCCGCGCCAGGCAGCCAGGCGGCGCTGCATGCCCGTGCTGATGACGAAATGGCGGGCCGTCGCCAGCTTCGGAGGGAAGTTCTCGTCCAGGATGTCCTGGATGTGGTTGTGGATGAAGTGGTCGCGCTCCCAGTAGAAGTCGTGGTTGTGGCAGATCGCCTTGATCTGGCGGCGGCGGATCGTGTCGGCGATCGCCACGCCCAGGGAGATATTCATCGGGATAGCGGAGGCGTTCTGCGAGATGAGCAGGTCGATCCCGAACTCGTCGACGAAGGCGTCCAGGCTCGCGCGCAGGGAATCGGCCTCGGCGTAAATCCGGCGGTGCAGGTCGGGCAGGGCGGTCGGGCTGCGGAAGGCGTCCTGATACAGGCTGCGTGCCAGCGGCGACTGGAAGTGCATGGCGGGCACGAGGCGCCCCGGCCGGGCGTGGGCGTCCAGCTCGCCCGCGCAGTAGAAAGTTTCGTGGCCCATCGTCTCCAGCACGCGGGCCAGCTTGGCCGTTTCCAGGCTCACCCCATCGACCCCGGCCAGCCGGGTCGAAACGAATCCGATGCGCATCGCTAGTCCCCTCCCACGCCGGTCGAATCCGGCTCCAAAGCGCCCATCAAAGCCATCCAGGCCAAAGCCGCCCCCGGCCAGGCGAACCAGTGGCGCGAGACGACCGCCGCCGTGTCCGCGTCGTAGGCTTCGGGCAGCGATCCGTCCCATTGGGCGGCAGCCCGCAGGCGGGCCAGCGCCCCATCCCGCAGCGTCGCGTCGCCTGTCAGGTAGGCCGCCAGCAGGGCCTGCACGTCTCCCAGCGGCCACGGCGCGGGCGTATGCACCGAGCCGAGACCCCCATACCGGCCTGGATAAAACCCACCCTGATTCCGTGTTGAAAAGGCGAAGTTGACCGTCGCTCGCCACAGCGGATCGTCCGCCGGGCAGAAGCCCCACAGCGGGGCCAGGGCCAGGGGCAGGTCGTTGGCGTCGTGATAGAAGCGGTGGCGGCCCTGCCCGTCGGTGAGGTAGGCGAGCAGCGGCGTCCCATCCTGCGCTGCCGCGAAGTGCCGCCAGATCGCCTGCCGCACCTCCTCCGCCACGTCCGGCAGGGATTTATCCCCCAACAGCGGGCCGATCCGGCGCAGGACGTGCCAGAGCAGGATGTGGCTGGACAGGTGAAACGGCATCGTCACCGGATCGTCGGCGGGCGTCTCGGCGGTGGGGAAGAGGCCGCTGGCCGGGTCGCGGCGGGCGAGCAAGGCCGTCAAGACCGCCCGGACCTGCTTCCGGAAGCGTTCCAGCAGATCGCTCTCTCCGGTCGCGTCGATCGTCTCGGCCAGTTCCAGCAGGGGATAGAGCTGCTGGTCGAGCTGGAAGGCCGGGTCTTTCAGGCGGCCGTTGATCAGGTACGACCGGCCCCACACGCCGCCGGGGCGCTGGGCGACCTCGAACAGCCAGATCAGGTGTCCGCGCACCAGCCCAGCCAGCTCCGGCCGCCAGCGCAGCAAGGCCAGCGCCGCGTAAAAGGAATCGCGCGTCCAGGCCAGCGGCAAAAGCTGGTGATCGGTGATCATGCAGAGGGCTTCGTCCCCGACGGGTACGCAGCAGTGATGAGCATATACCAGCCCGCGCCGCAGGGCGGCGTCCAATGGGTGGGCCGCGAAGCGCCACCCCTGCCAGGCATCCCGCCAGCCGGCCAGGGCGGTCTCCAGCGCGTTCGCCGCGTCCCCGGCCGGATAAGCAGCCAGCCGCGCGTCCGCGTCCGGCCCCAGCCCGATCAGCCAGGTCAACGATGGGCCGTCGACTGGCAACGCAAGCTCGACCGGTCCCGCCGGCAGCCCGGCAGGGGCGTCCCACGTATTTGCCGCCAGCCCGTCGATCCGGATGGCCGCGCTGCCTTCCAGGGCAGGATTGTCCAGGCGCAGCACGATCGAGCCGGGCGAATGCCGGGCGGCGATCCGGGTCTGCACCGGGGGGCAGGCAATCGGCCCGCCCTCGGTCAACTGGGTGTAGGCGCAGCGTTGAAGGGACAGGCGTCCCGCCCAGCGGGCGTTGACGACCGGGCTGGAAAAGCGCCACTGCTGGACGACGACCGGCCCGGAGGCGTCCACGAAGGTCACGGCTTCGGCGACTGTTCCATCCGCCAGGGTGAGGCGCAGGTACGGGATCGCGTCCTCGATCAACCAGGCTTCCCGCCGAACTACGGCCTGCCCCAGGACGAGTCCAAAGCCCTGGACCGCAGCCAGCCCGGCCCGGTAGACGCGCACCACGGCCGGCTGGCTGCGTGCCTCTTCGGGGAAGGGGGCCGCCGCCGTGAGGGTGACGTAGCCGTGCTTTGGATGGTAGCCATTGGCGGCCGTGAGCCGGCCGTCCGGCTGGAGGCTGGCGGTCAGGCCGCCCTCGCCGATGTCCAGCGGCTTGCCGCCGAAAGCCGGATCGAGGCGGCGCGATCGATAGCGGTCGAACAGCGTGGCGCTCCACGGATTCATGATGACAGCAGAGTCTTTCCTGACTGCGGGTCCATCAGGCGGATTTTCTCCGCCGGGAAGCGAACCCAGATGTCCTGGTCGGGCACCGCCGGAAAGTCGGGATGAGTCGCCAGTTTGATGATGTCCTCGTGGATTTTGATGGTCAGCAGGGTTTGCGAGCCGAGCGGCTCCACGACCATCACCCGCACCTGGAGCGCGTCTTCGGCGGGCTGGCTCATGGCCTCCATGTTCTCGGCGCGGATGCCCACCACGACCTGCTGGCCGTCGTAGCGCTTCAGTTCCGAATCGTAGATCGGCGCCGGCTTGAGCGCATAGTCTCCCACCTGGACGTGAAGGCTGCCGTTGTGGCGCTGTACCTGGCCGAGCAGAAAGTTCATGGGCGGGTTGCCGATGAAGCCGCCGATGAACTTGTTCGCGGGCTGGTCGTAGACGGTCGTCGGCGCGTCGCATTGCAGGATTTCGCCGTTGCGCATAACCGCGATCCGGTCGCCCATGCTCAGGGCTTCGATCTGGTCGTGGGTCACGTAGATCGTGGTCGTGTGGAGGTCGGCCAGCAGCCGCTTCAGCTCGGCGCGCATCTCCAGGCGCAGCAGGGCATCCAGGTTGCTGAGCGGCTCGTCCATCAGCAGTACGTCGGTCTTGATGGCGATGGCGCGCGCCACCGCCACGCGCTGGCGCTGGCCGCCGCTCATCTGGGAGGGAAAGCGCTCCAGCATCTCCTCGATGTGGAGCATCTCCGCCGCGCGGCGCACATTCCGGTCGATTTCGGCCTTGTCCGCCTTGCGCATCTTGAGGCCGAAGGCGACGTTGTCGTAGACCGTCATGTGCGGGAAGATGGCGTAATTCTGGAACACCATCGAGATGCTGCGCTCGCGCGGGGGCAGGTAGGTGACCTCCCGGTTGCCGATGCTGATCCGCCCCGAATCCGGCAGCCCCAGCCCGGCCACCGCCCGCAGCAGGGTGGTCTTGCCGCAGCCGCTCGGCCCCAGCAGCACCACAAACTCCTGGTCGTGAACCGTCAGGCTGACATTGTTGACCGCGGTCACCTTGCCAAAGTACTTGAAGACGTTCTCGATTCTAATCTCTGCCATGGCCTGACCTCACTTGGTGATCTGTCCCCACATGTTGAACAGGTACTTGCGGATGAAGAAGATGAAGATCAGCGACGGGATCAACATGAAGAACGCCCCGGCGAATTTGTATTCCAGTGGGGATGTGCCCAGCACGGTGAGCACCTGCGCGGGGAGGGTGCGGCTGCGTATCGTCAGAATGACCGCGGCGAACACCTCGTTCCAGGACGTCACGAAGGTGAAGATGGCCGAGGCGGCGATGCCCGGCGCGGCCAGGGGCAGCACCACCTGCAAAAACGCCCGTACCGGCGAACTGCCGAAGACGTGGGCGGCCTCTTCCAACTCGCGTGGAACGCTGGCAAAGACGCTGGACATGACCAGGATCGTGGTCGGCAGGGTCAGCGCGGTGTGTACCAGGGCCAGGCTGTAGAGCTGATCGCGCATCCTGAACTGGATGAACATCACCGCCAGCGGCACGGCCAGGACCACGATCGGAAAGGCGCGTACGGCCAGGATCGAGAGCTTGAACAGATCGCGCCCGCGAAACAGGTAGCGCGAGATGGCATATCCGGCCGGGGTGGCGACGAGGGTCGAAAACACCACCGTCAGCAGCGCCACCACGATGCTGCGCACGGTCGAGTCCACGACCCCTTGCGAGTTCAGGAAGAACGTCATCGTCTCGAACGAGACCGGATTGGGCAGCAGGCTCTTGGGATAGGCCCGCACCGCGTCCACCGTGCTGAAGGCCATCGATGCGATCAGGAGCAGCGGCACCAGAATCCAGGCCACGAGCAGGAAGGCCAGGGCATACGTCAGCGCCCGGTTGGTTCTGCGCCGCCGGATGGCGCGCCGTTGCAGCCGCGCCATTTCCTCGGAAAGGGGGGGCAGGGTCGCCTGGGTGGTCATTCGCGCGCCTCCTCCTGCGTCCGGATCGAGCGCAGGTAGAATATCGCGGTGATCATCGAGAGCAGGAGAATGAAGCCGGAGTAGGCCGCCGCCATGTTGGGGTTGCGAAATTCCACGTACCAGCGGTAAGCCTCGTTAGCCAGCACGGTCATCCCGCGTCCGGCGATGGCCAGCACCACGCCGAAGACCTGGAAGGCCAGGATCGTGCGCAGGATCAGGGCGACCTGCAAGCTGGGCTTGAGCAGGGGCAGGATCACGTAGCGGACGCGCTGCCACAGGCTCGCGCCGAACAGCTCCGCCGCCTCCAGGTAACTTTCCGGCACGGCTTGCAGGCCGGATACGATGATCACCATCACGATCGAAGTCGCGCGCCAGACTTCGGCCAGTACGACCGCCAGGATCATGAAATGCTTGCTTTCCACGCTCAGATACACGATTGGGCTGGTGATCAGCCCCAGTCCTTGCAGCAGGCTGTTCAGGAAGCCCGACTGGGTGAAGACCGAGAACCAGATGATGCCCACCGCCAGGTCCGAGGTCGCCAGCGGGATCGAGAAAACGTACAGAAACAGGGTGTTGCCCCGCAGACGCGATTGCAGCAGCAGGGCCATGATGAACGCCAGCAAGAACTGGATGGGCAGGATCAGCACGATCAGCAGCAGGGTCGTGATCAGGGCCGGGATGAATTCCCGATCGGCGAACATGCGCTCGATGTAGCGCAGCGTCCATTCCCCGCTGTCGCCCCGGTTGACGAAGCCGGTGACCTGCTCGCCCCCGGTCGAGAGGACTTCCAGGTACCGGCTGGGCGCCCAGCCGGTCACGGTCTCTCCGCTGTCGGTCTGGCCCTGGACTTCGTACCAGATTTCGACCGTGCGCTGTCCGGCGATCTCGACCGCCGTATCCTGCGCGACCTGGGCCACGACCGGGCTGATCGGCCCCGGCTCGCTGCGCACGTCCCGATCGCGCCGCCGGACGGAACCGCTGGTGAACGGCCCGCCCTCGGTCTCCGGCTCGTCCTCGCGGATGTAGCTGGCCGGAACCCAGCCTTCAAACGCCTGGTTCGCCATGTCCAGGCCGCGAATGAGATACCAGGGTTCGGCCGCGCTGGCGGCTTCCTCCCCGGTTTCGGATGGGGCTTCCTCCTCCCCCGAAACGGCTGCCGGCGCGGCCACCGGGATGCCGCGATTGCCGAGCAGGATCACCTGGGCGCTCTGGCGGATCTGGCCGGTGACTGCCGCGCCGTTCTCCGGGGCCTCGCGCAGATTGAGGATGACTCCCTCTCCCCGGAAAGCCAGCACCATCGTCTGGAACATCGGCCAGGCGAAGAAGAGGATCAGAAAGAGCGTCGAAGGCAGCAGGAGAAAATACGGGGTCAGGTTGGTCTTGCCGCGCCGTGGTGGAGTCACAGGCTTTCTCCTCGAAAAACAACGGTCAACGGTCGGCTATCGGGGTCAGGCAAAGGCAGGGACACGGCGTCGCGCGGGAGAGCGTGGCCCCGGAAAACAGGGGAAGGCGGGCGCTGCACGCGGGCAAGGCCCGCCTTCCTTGATCGAACAGAGAGTGGATGCGCAGGTTACTCGACCTGGCAGATTCCCTCACTGACCGGGTCGGGCGGCCAGCAGGCCGCGCCCGTGTCGTTCAACAGGGCTTGCAGGTTGGCGGCTTCTTCATCCAGGGCCGTCTGGATGTCTTCCCCATCGAAGACGATCCGGGTGAATGCGTTGCGGAAGATCTGGTTGATCTCGCCGCCGCGCTCGCCCAGGCCGACCGGCAGCAGGGCCGGGATGGCGTTCTCGGCGGTGGCCTGCGCGGCGACCGCTTCGGCTTCCTTGGCGACCTCGACCGGCAGGTTGCTCATGTCGACCCCGGCCACCACCGGGAAGAAGGCCAGTTGGGTCAGAACCTGAGCCTGGACTTCCGGCGTGGTCAGGTACTTGATCAGGTCCATCGCCCCTTCCGGATTGGGCGCGGTCTTGGGGATGCCCAGGCCGACGACCACCGGCATGAAGCCAAGACCCGCCGGGCCGGACGGGGCCGGGAACGCCACGAAGTTATCCGGCTGCTGGCGGAACGCATTGATCAGGCGGGCGGTGTGGTCGAAGGCGACCCAGACTTCACCGGCCAGCAGCGGTTCCTGCATCTGCGAGTAAGTGATCGACTGCTCGTGGACGTACGGCCAGAGGTCCTTGAGGAACTGGAACATCTCCACCGCGGCTTCGCTCTTGAACTGGGTCACCATGCCGCCCGTGAAGGACGGATAGATGTAGCCTTCCATGAAGCGATGCCACAATCCGCCTTCGCCGACCGGGAAACCCAGCCGGGCCTGGCCCGTCTGATCCTTGATGTTCCTGGCCCACTCGGCCAGTTGATCCCAGGTGAGGGCCATCAGGTCCGCGCCTTCGGGCAGGTATTCCAGCGCCTCGACGTTGGCGGCCATGATGTAGGTGGCCTGCATCCAGGGGATGTAGTACTGGTAGTCTTCGCTGCCCATCAGACCCAGATCGACGAAGGCATCGGCCAGATCGTTGTCCGCTTCGATCTCTTCCAACAGATCGGTGAGGTCGATCAGGGCGTCGTGATCCACCAGGCTGGGGAACCCGCCGTGCAGGATGCCGATCAGGTCGACCGTCCCGGTCCCGGCTTCGGCTTCCGCGAAGATCAGGTCGAGCAGCTCGCCCTCCTGAAGCTGGCTGAAGTATTCCACTTCCCCGAAGTCGCTCAGGATTCCCAGGAACTTCTGGCCTTCTTCAACCGGCGTGAACTGCGTCCCGAAGAAGGCCACGCCGCCCTGCGCGGCTGCGATTGACACGGTGACGAGGATTGCGACCACAGTAAAAAGCAATGTGCGAAGCTTCATCTTCTTGTGTTCCTCCACATGAACTGCAAACTGGCAGGCGAATAGAGACGAGCTTGGCGATGACTCGATAGACACCTCCTGTTCAGGGGTGATCGGATAAGCGATGCTGCGTCAGTCGCGAGAAGTTCCGCTCGAAGCTCTGATGACCAGGTTGGGCTGTAACAAGAGCTGTTTGACCACAGGCTGATCGGCTTGGATCAGCTCGATAAGCTGGCGGCAGGCCTGCCGCCCACTCTCGAAGACCAGGCAGTTGACGCTGGTCAGCGGCGGATCGGCGTGGGCCGCCAGCGGGGTGTCGTCGTACCCGCTGATCGCCACGTCCACCCCCACGCGCAGGCCAAGCTGGCGGGCGGCCATCACTACCCCCAGCGCCATCAGATCGTTGGAGGCCACGATCGCGGTGGGCCGCCGGTCCATCTGGAGCAGGGACAGGCCCAGTTCCAATCCGCTCTGCTGGGTGAGATCGCCGTACACCACCAGGGCCGGATCGGCGGGCAGATCGTGCTCGGCCAGTGCCCGGTAGTAGCCCGCCAGACGGTGGCGCGTGAGCATCAGGTCGGGCATCGCGGCCACGAAGGCGATCCGCCGGTGGCCCAGGCTGATGAAGTGCCGGGTGGCAAGCAGCAGCCCCAGCTCGCCGTCCACATCCACGTAGCTGAATTCGAAGTCTGTCTCGCTGCGCCCATGCGCCACGAACGGCAGGCCGGCGCTGTGCAGGTACTCGATGCGCGGATCATGCTGCTGGGTGCGAAGCAGAATCATGCCGTCCACGCGGCCGCTGCCGACGATGCGTTTGTAGACGGGCAGACCTTCCGTCCCGGCAATCTGAGTCGCCAGCAGCAGGTCATAGGAATGGCTGCTGGCTTCGGTACCGACCCCGGAAAGAAACTCGGAGAAAAAGGCGTCGCTGAAACGCGGGCCATAGGCCGGCAGAATCAGGCCGATGGTGTTGGTGCGCTGGCTCTGGAGCTGGCGGGCAAGCTGGTTGGGCTGGTATCCCAGCCGTTCGGCTACGTCGAGGATGAACTTCCGGGTCTGCTCGGAGACATCATCGTAGCCCGCCAGGGCGCGCGAGATGGTGGTGATCGAGTAGCCGGTTTCTTTGGCCAGGTCTTTCAGGGTGATTCGCATCCCAGTTCCTCTGTAGGGTCGATCACAGCGGGCTGTGTCAGCCGGACGCACCGCATCGGGCCGGAACAAAATGGCCGGAAAACGGTAGGAACCGATCGCATAGGCAAATCATCCAAAACCTTTTGGATACACTCATCATAATCCAAAACGTTTTGGATGTCAATATCTCTGTCTGAGGGCGCTGTATTGATGCCCCCATCCTTCCGATTCGCGGCGCCGCATTTTCACATTCCCTACCTTGCCAACGATGGCAGAAATTGCTATGATATGATTGCCAACGATGGCAACGATGTCTTGTTTAGGCTTTTGACCAATGGCAACCATCAAAGAAGTCGCTCAGCGCGCTGGCGTGTCCATCCGAACGGTCTCCCGTGTGTTGAACGACAACCCTTACGTCGCCGACGCAACACGGGAATGCGTGCTGAGAGTCATCCAGGAACTCGATTTTCGGCCAAGCGCTGCCGCACGCTACATGCGTACCGGTCAGTCACAACTGATTGGGTTTCTCACCGATGAACTCGCCCAGAATGCGTTCAGTTATGATCTGATCATTGGCGCGCAGCAGACGGCCTGGGAGCGCCAGAAACTCCTGTTTCTCCTCAACACGGGCAATGATCCGCATGTTGAGAGGCGGGCGATCAACATGATGCGCGATCACCAGGTCGAAGGCATCATCTACGCGACGATGTACCATCGCGAGATCATTCGCTCCCAATTTCCAGAAGATATTCCTGTGGTTCTGGTCAACTGCTTTGCAGACGATCGTTCATTGCCCTCTATTGTGCCGGACGAAATCGGCGGAGGACGCCTGGCGACCGAAACGCTGCTGAATCAAGGCCACAGGCGGGTTGGGTTTGTGAATGTGGCTGCTCAAGAGCCTGCCCCGCTGGGCAGGATGGCAGGCTATCGCCAGGCATTGGCGAACTATGGCATCCCCTTCGATGCGGCGCTGGTGCGTTTTATCGAGGAGCCATTTGAAGGTCTTGCCACCAGTACCTATGACTGCGTGCTGTCTCTGTTGGAGATGGACGATCCACCGACCGCCATCTTCTGCTTCAACGACATGATGGCCCTGGGCGCTTACGATGCGGTCCGCAAGTCCAACCTGCGGATACCGGAAGACGTTGCCATCATCGGCTATGACAATGTGGAAATTCTGGCGGCTCAGATTCATCCGCCGCTCACGACCATCGAACTTCCCAACTTCGAGATGGGGCGACTCGCCGTTCGAATGTTGTTGGGGGAGGCCGGCAGTATCCAGGATGGACGGCCTGGCCAGCATATGATCGAGTGTCCCCTGATCGTGCGGGGTTCTGTGTAAGAACGCGGGCTTTGCAGATTTCTCAAAGTCCATGAGAAAAAACTCCTCTCTGCAAATGGTGTTCCGTCGCCCGCTGGAGATGAGGAATGGCCTGTGGGAAAAGGCTGTCAAAGGAGGCGCTATGAATGAATAGCCAAAAAGAAGGGGGGTAGCCGTGCTGGCAGGCATGACTACCCTGGGAATAGTGCCGAAAAAGCCTGGCAGGCAACTATCTGGGAGCATTATACCGCAGAGGCAGTTCGTCAGATTGGCGCGATCCAGATAGTTTTCCCTATACCCCGGCATTATGCCTTCCTTTTGGCAAGCGTAGAGAACCTGTTCGCCGACATCCACGGTTACTTTGCTATGGAGGAGCGGAATGCTTAGCAAACGCAAGTTGTTTTCCCTGATCGTCGTGCTGGCGATGCTGCTGGTCACCGTGCCGATGCCTGCATCCACGTCGCTCGCTCAGGAACCCCCCAGTTGCGGGACCGATCCAGTCACGCTGCGGGCCTACTTCGAGACCGGCTTCGATCTGCCCTTCAGACTGGCTGAAGAGTTCACGAATCAATTCCCGAACGTCACCTGGGACATCAGCCAGGACCAATTCACGAACCTGATCAACTCGACGCCCCGGCTGCTCTCCGGGGACAACCCGCCGGACCTCATCCGGCTGCCTACGATGGTTTCGTTTGCCAATCAGGGGTTACTCAAGAATCTTGATGGCTACGCGGCCGCTTTCGGCTGGGATGAGTGGCCTGTTCCTCAGTTGGACCAGAACCGTGTCGCGGAAGATGGCACGCGCGGCTCCGGCACGCTCTATGCCATGGGCCTCAATTACAGCCTGACCGGCATCTTCTACAATCGGGAACAGGCGGCCCAGATCGGCATGACCGAGCCGCCCGCGACCCTGGCCGAGTTCGAGGCCCTCCTCGCCGCGGCGAAGGATGCCGGACTGCTCCCGATCATGCAGTGGGGCAGCGCCAAGAGTGGCATGGGCCTCGCCTTCCCACTTCAGGCGCTCATGGCTTCGCTTGGCCCGGTGGGCCCGATCAACGACTGGATTTACCAGAAGCCCGGCGCGACGATCGATACGCCGGAGAACCTGGTCGCGGCCGAGCATCTGCAGCAGTGGATCGAGGCCGGCTACTTCCCGCCTGACATCAACGCCATCGAATACACCGACGCTAACGCCCGCTTTGGTCAGGGTGAGGGCGTCTTCATCTTCAACGGCGACTGGCAGAATGCCGGCTACGATACGGACATGCCGGGCAACGTCGGGTTCTTCCTGATGCCGCCCGCCGAGGAAGATGGCGCGCCGGCCGCCATGTCCGCGCCGCTGACGTTCGGCATCGCGGCCAATGCCGCCAACGCCGATTGCGCCGCGTTCTTCTTCAACTGGGTGGCCACGGACCCGGTGGCTCGCCAGATCGATGTCGAGGTCGGCGGCTCCAACCCTGGCGGCCCGTCGGGCCTCGAGATGCCAGCCGTGACCGAAGGCTCGATCACGAACGAGACCTTGGCTGCGGGGGTCATTGTTGGCGAGGCCGGGACGTCGATGGACTTCATCGCCAACGCGACGAGCGCGATCTTCGCCCAGGGCTGGACGCCCGAACTCCAGAAGATGGTCGGCGGCCGGCAGGACGCCGCGGGCCTCCTCCAGGCCGTTCAGGAAGAATACCTGAGGCAACTCGCTGAATAAGGCGTGGTGAGCCGACCGCAGGGCGAGTCCTGCGCGTCCTAAATCGACGGTGACAATGATGACGACATCAGACAATCGTCCTGCGGTTTCCACTCGTTCCCAGGGGGCCTCCTCCAACCGGAGGCCCCCCCGGGGAAATCTCCCGCGCCGGGAGCTCCTCCCCCGCCGGGAGAATGTCATCGGCTGGCTGTTCACCCTGCCGGCGCTGGTGATGTACGCGGTGTTTGTGCTGCTCCCCCTGGCGTTGAGCATCCAGTATTCGTTCTTCCGCTGGGACGGCATCGGGGAGATGACCTGGGTCGGTCTGAAGAACTACGCGACCGTCCTGGAAGTCCCCGATCTGCTGGCGACCATCGTCAATGCGTTCAAGCTGGTGGTCTTCTTCAGCTTCATCCCGGTGTCGCTGGGGCTGGTCGTCGCGAGCGTCATCCACCGCGTGGCGACCGGGCGGCTCGGCGCAATCTCCCGGACTGTGCTGTTCCTGCCGCAGGTCATTCCGCTGGTCGCGGCCGGGATCATCTGGGGCTGGCTGCTGGCCCTGCCCGGCCTGATCAATCAGGTTCTCAGGGCCATCGGCCTGGGCACGATCACCCGTGCCTGGCTGGGGGATTTCGACTGGGCGCTCCCGTCCGTTGGCTTCATCGGGATCTGGGTGCTGCTGGGCTTCTGTACCGTCCTGCTGTGGACCGGCATGTCGAAGCTCGACCCCGCCCTCTATGAGTCCGCGCGGATCGATGGCGCGAGCTGGTACAAGGAGTTCGCCAGCGTCACCGTGCCGCTGCTCCGGCAGGAGATCGGCGTGTGCCTGACCGTCACGACGATTGCCGCGCTGGCCGCTTTCGATATCGTTTACGTGACGACGGCGGGCGGCCCTGGCAACTCAACGGCGGTCCCCGGCATCCAGATATACATTCTGGCCTTCACCCAACAGCGGATTGGTCTGGCGTCCGCGCTGGCCGTCATGCTCATGCTCCTGGTCCTGGCTGTCATTCTACCTATCCAGCGCCTGACGCGGGAGGTCTCGTAATGCAGATAGCTCGCGGCGAAGTCTGGACAAGTCGGGCGCTGCTCATCGCCCTGATGCTCATCACGATCCTGCCCTTCATCAGCATCTTCATCACCGCGCTGCATCCGTCAAACACGGTGCCCAGCGGATTTCAATGGCCCGCGGAGCCACAGTGGGGCAACTTCGTCGAAGCGTTCAACGTGGCGAACATGACCACCCTGCTGGGATCGAGCACGTTCATCGTGCTGGCCGTGGTGCCCATTTCGCTGATCATCTCGACGATGGCCGGGTTCGCCATCGGCCACCTGCGAATTCCCGGTTCGCGGGTGCTCCTGTTCCTGTTCGTGTTCGGGTTGACGCTGCCCTTCGGGGGGATCATCGTCCCGCTTTACTACCTCGAGCGCAGCATGGGGATCTACAACACGCGGCTGGCGATCGTACTGCCGCTGATCGGCCTGTACATGCCCTTCGCCGTGTACTGGATGCGCGCCCACTTCGTCAACATGCCGGAGGAGATTTCCGAGGCGGCGCGTGTCGATGGCGCGACGACGTGGGATTTGTTCTGGCGCATCCACCTGCCGCTGGCCCGGCCGCCGATGGCGTCGCTGGGCATCCTCATGTCCGTCTGGACCTGGAATCAGTTCCTGATCGCGCTGGTGCTCGTCGAGGACCCCTCACAGCGCACGATGGCGGGGGCGCTGGGGGCGTTCCAGGGCCACTACGCGACCAATGTGCCCTTGCTGTGTGCCGGCACGATTCTGATTCTGCTGCCGACCCTCATCATTTTCGTGCTGTTCCAGGGCCAGATCATCGCGGCGCTGCTGCAAGGCTCGGTCAAGGGATAGGCGATGCGGCCCCGGTGGACCGGGGACCCAGGTGACGTGGAATCGCTGCCTGATCGATCACAACCGGCGGTGTGCCGCCTCTCACCGAAAACCATAATCGTCATTCGAGTGGCTGGGCGATCGGGCGCGCGGTGCCCGGCACGAAATAGTGCTGGAGGGCCATGTACTCGGCCAGGGTCTTTTCGGCCGGTTCATATCCCGCCGGGACCGGCCGCCGGGCGAAGGTCTGGAAGTAGAGCACGCAGGCATCGCGCCACCAGCGGGCTTCTTTTTCCTGGATGCGTAGCAGGGCCTGGACGTGCTCGAAGCGCGCCGGATCGACGAACTCCTCCAGAGTGTCCCAGGTGCGCTGCATGACGCGCACCGCGTCCACGCCGACCTGGTAGCGGTGGCACAACTCCTCCCACAGCGTGCGGCCGGAAGCCAGGCGGTGATCCCAGGCCACGTGGTGGAACCACAGCAGGAACTCCTCCGGACATTCGTCCAGGCTGCCAAAGCGTTCGCTCAAGGGCGGATGATACTGGGCGACCGCGTTGCTGCCGCTGGCGGTGCGGTCGAAGCCGAGGCCGTGCGCGTCGGCGCGGTGGTAGTACACCGAGTTCCAGTCGGCCCGCCACGAGTCGGCGACCCAGGGGCCGGGGCCGTAATGGTGGCCGCGCGCCATCAGGTGGTGCAGGCCGAGGGGCGTCATGTAATTGACCACGGCCTCGCGCGAGGCCATCATCATGCCGCGCGCGGCCTCGACGAAGCGCGGATCGTTGGAGAACGTCAACCGCAGCCATTCCTCGGCGATTGCCTCCGAGGTGAGGGTATGATCCCAGCACAGCCGCCCGAAGGCATACCAGTTGCTTTGGGCGAAGGGATGCCCGCACCAGTTGCGGTCGTCGCCGATGTTGGCCACGGCCGCCATGGCGGTCAGGGTATGGCCGTCCAGGGTGCCGTCGATCACGCCGGACACGGGGGAGCCGGGCCCGTGGGCGTAGGTGTCCGAGTCCAGGCATTCCTTGTACATCGGGGCCAGGTAAGCCAGGTGGGTGGCGCAGCCCAGGTATTCCTGGGTAAGCTGGAACTCCATCGCCAGGGGAGTGCGGGGCATGGCGCCAAACAGCGGGTGGAAAGGCTCGCGCGGCTGGAAGTCAATCGCGCCGTTCTTGACCTGGAGGATCACGTTCGGGCGGAACTGGCCGTCCAGCGGCGTGAACTCCAGGTAGGCCTGCTTGTGGCGGTCGTCGGCGCTGCGGTGGTCGTAGACGAAGGCCCGCCACATCAGCACACCGCCATGATCGGCCAGGGCGTCGGCCAGCATGTTGGCTCCCTCGGCGTGGGTGCGGTGGTAATCATGCGGGCCGGGCTGACCCTCGGAATCGGCCTTGACCACGAAGCCGCCCAGGTCTGGCGCGTGCCGGTAGACCTCGTCGACCTTGGCCTTCCACCAGGCCCGCACGGCCGGATCGGCCGGATCGGCGGTGTCCAGCGCCCCCAGCTCGATCGGCGAGCTGAAACGAACGCTGATGAAGACCTTCAGCCCATAGGGCCGGAACAAGTCCACCATCGCCGCGACCTTGACGAGATACTGTTCCATGAGCATATGGGCGCTGGCATTGGTGTTATTCAGCAGCGTGCCGTTGAGGCCAATCGAGGCGCAGGCACGGGCGTAGTCCCGGTAGCGCGGATCGATGTAGTCGGGCAGCTTGTGCCAGTCCCACACGGAGAATCCGGCGTAACCGCGCTCGATGGTGCGATCCAGGTTGTCCCAGTGGTTGAGCACGCGCAGCCCGATCCGGGGCTGCGTGCCGAGGGCCAGGGCGTGGATGGGCTGGCGGGTTTGCAGCAGGCGCAGGAAATGGAACGCCCCGTACAGCACGCCCACGTCCGTATTGGCGGCGATGTACGTGCAGGCCAGGCCGCCATGCGCGGCCGTGCCCAACAGGTAGCCTTCGTCCCCCACCACCGCCAGGCGGTCACCCAGCCCCAGCGCGGCGATCCACACGGAACTGCGGGGCGTGCCCGCGACCAGGGCGCCGCCGTGGGTCACTTCCGGCTCGACCGGGAGGGCGACGCCCAGCAGACCGCTCAAGCCCTGGGCCAGCTCCGCGCGCGCGATCGCCAGGGTGGGCGAATCGCCGCTGACGACCAGCGCGCCGATCTGGGCCAGGTAGCGCTGGCGCTGGGCCTCCTCCGGGATGCGGTCGTAACGCAGCCACAGACGGTAGCCATCCTCGCTGGCCGGCCGGCCGGTCGGGTCGGGCTTCGTGCCGGACGCACTGGCATACAGACTCATGCTAGGCTCCTCCTCAAGGATCACATCTGACAAGGCATCCTCAGCCAATCGCTCACAGCCTGAAACCGGACGACGCAGCTTCCTGGTTCCTGTCAGGTTTGGTCTGCCAGCGATCCTGGTTGCAGTTATCTATCCAAAGATATCCTGTCCGGAGAATCGGCACCAATCGTTTTTTGATCCCGCCGGTCTGTTCCGCGGTTGGCGGCGGATCATCCGAACCCCAAATGCCCGTGAGCGTGTTTTTAGACCTCGCCAGTGTGTTTTACCGTTGCCGAGGATAGCGCCATCATGTATGCTTGCTGGCAGGCATACGCGGTTGGTATCGTCCTGCTGGCTGAAATGCATTGCCGGATCAAGCCGGGAAAGCACATTCGCGGATGCTATCTTGGAAATTGTGGCAAGCCCTCGAAAATCCTCCCTTCCGCTACCCCTTGCTGCGTCGCACCCACACTGACCTGGGGTGGCTGTCCACGCTGCGGGATATCCCGCGCCCCTTCTTGTATGCGACGCTGTTGGGGGCGGCCTATATCGTGTGGCGTATCGCGCCATATACGTTCGCCCATGTGTTCGTGCTGGTCCTGGCCATCCCGGCCGTGGCGACCCTGATGCTGTTCATCTCACCGCTGCTGTTCCCCCTGGTCATGATGGGCGTGGGTGTCTTGTGGGCCGCCAATATCAGCGATTGGGTTATCAGATTGCAGGAGCGCAATATCTATGATCTGCTCTGCCTGTTGCCAGGGGGCCGGTGGGCCGCGAACTGGGCGATTGCTTGCAGCAGCATCCATCAGGAAGGCACGTTCAGCGTCGTCTGGCTCATGCTGCGCGGGGCAGCCACGGTGGGGCTGGTGCTGGTGCTGACGTTGTTCAGCCTGGTTGTGGTGCAGCTTTTCAGCGCAGGGAAGGAATTGGGCAGTGTAGTCTGGCTCATGCTGGATGTGGTCGCTCTGTTCATTGGCCAACTGCTGCACTGCATCCAGACCATGGCGCTCACTCCGCTGGTCGGGTTGCTGATTCCGACCTACATTCACAAACGGTTTGAAGCTCGATTGAGTGCGGTGATCCTGGTTCTGGGGCTGCAATTGAGTCCGTTCCTGATCTTCGGATTGCTTTTCTATCTCGCCCCCCTCGCGGTCAGCAAACCGGTTGACGCGGGAAACAGCCTGACCCCTTACCTGTTCATCTTGTTCGGCCTGCGGGAAACGATCATCATGCTGCTGTGGATCGTGCTGCTCCGGCGGTTGAAGCTCGCAGCGGATGAAAAAAGACACCCGTGGACCCTGTCGCCGCCATCTTCCTGAAATCGACTGCGGCGCATGGCGCGGCGGTGTGTCCTCGGTCTCACGCGGCACGGCTTGCCTGGGGATCGCCGTCATCATTGCCCGATCACCCGACCGCGCCCGGCAGTTCAGACGGCGGGCAGGGCTGTCTTCGCCGCCTGGTGACCGCGTTGACCGCCTGGCTGCATGACAGGTCATGGTCGTTCACGTATAATCATGGCTGCTCTCCATGGCTGATATGCGGCGCGATGTCTAACAAGGATAGAGTGAATCATGCCTGAATCCCCCTCGGATCAACGAACTGTGCCGGCGGCTGTCTATCTGGACTCATCCCGTTCCATTGCCGAACGCGTCCAGGATTTACTTTCGCGATTGACGCTCGAAGAGAAAATCGGGCAGATGCGCCACCCGGCCGAGGCAATTCCGCGTTTGAACATCCCGGCCTACAACTTCTGGAGTGAGGCTTTGCACGGCGTCGCCGGGAACGGGCGCGCCACAGTGTTTCCTCAGGCTATCGGTATGGCCGCGACCTGGGATCCAGAGCTTGTCCAGAAGGTCGCGTCGGCGGTGGGCGATGAAGCCCGCGCCAAATACCACGAGGCGCTGCGGCGCAATGGCTTCACCGGCATGTTCCAGGGGTTGACCGTCTGGTCGCCGAATATCAACATTTTCCGCGATCCGCGCTGGGGGCGGGGGCAGGAAACCTGGGGCGAGGACCCGTACTTGACCGGCGAGATGGGCGCGGCCTACGTGCGCGGCCTGCAAGGCGACGATCCAAAGTATCTCAAGGTGGCGGCGTGCGCCAAACATTACGCGGTGCATAGTGGGCCGGAAAAACTGCGCCATGTTTTTAATGCGAAGGTTTCTCCCCGCGACCTGTATGCGACGTATCTTCCGGCGTTTGAGAAGCTGGTGACGGAAGCCGGGGTTGAAGCCGTCATGGGCGCCTACAACCGCACCAATGATGAACCCTGCTGCGCGTCTGAGTTCCTGCTGGTCAAGACCCTGCGCGGCGATTGGAATTTCCAGGGGCATGTCGTCTCCGACTGCGGCGCGCTGACGGATTTCCACCAGGGCCACAAAGTGACCAGGGATGTCGTCGAAAGCGCCGCGCTGGCGCTCAAGGCCGGATGTGACCTGAGCTGCATCTGCACCTACGATCACCTGGGCGAGGCGATTGAGCGCGGGTTGATCACGGAAGCCGATATCGATCGTTCGCTGGCGCGCACCCTGGCCACGCGCTTCAAGCTGGGGATGTTCGATCCGCCTGCCGACGTGCCGTATGCGGCGATTCCGATGAGCGTCGTCGACAGCCCGGAACATCGCCAGCTTGCTTACGAAGCCGCCGTCAAATCGATTGTGCTGCTGAAGAACAAAGACAATATCCTGCCAATCAGCGAGCAGGTGCACAAGATCCTGGTGGTTGGCCCAACGGCGGCCAACATCGACGTGCTGCTTGGCAACTATCATGGTCTGAACGACTCGCTGACCACGCTCATCCAGGGGCTGGTGGCCCGCGTGCCAGAGGGCATCGGACTGCATTACCGTACCGCCTGCCCGCTTAGCCAGCAGGTTGAATTGAAGGACTGGTCCGTGCTTGGCAAGCCGGACGATGATGTGATCATTGCCTGCATGGGCCTCTCGCCACTGCTCGAAGGCGAGGAAGGCTCGGCCTGCGCGTCCGACGAGAACGGGGATCGCGCGCAGATTGGTCTGCCGCCGATCCAGGTTGAGTACCTCACGCGACTGGCGCGCGGCGGCTCGAAAGTGGTGCTGGTCCTGACCGGCGGCAGTCCCATCGCTCTGGGCGAGCTGGAAGACCTGATGGAAGCGATCGTGTATGTCTGGTATCCCGGTCAGGAGGGCGGTAAGGCGGTGGCGGACGTGCTGTTTGGTGACGTGGCCCCATCGGGAAAGCTGCCGCTGACGTTCCCCAGGTCTTTGGAGCAGCTTCCGCCGTTTGAAGACTACGACATGACCGGCAGGACTTACCGGTACGCCACCGAGGAACCGCTCTATCCGTTTGGCTTTGGCCTGAGCTACACGCGCTTCACGTACAGCGACCTGGCCCTGGACAAGAACGCGGTCCAGGCCGGGGAGTCGTTGACGCTGCGCTGCACCCTGACCAACAGCGGCACGGTGGAGGCGGAGGAAGTCGCCCAGATTTACCTGAGCGACCTGGAAGCCTCGACCGTTGCGCCCTTGCACAGCCTGATCGGCTTCCAGCGGGTGCATCTCAAGCCCGGCGAGCGGACGACCATCACGTTCACCGTCACCCCCGGAATGATGGAACTGGTGAATGATGCCGGGGAGCGTGTCCTGGAGCCCGGTGCGTTTCGCGTGACGGTCGGCGGTTGCTCGCCGAGCGAACGCGGCGTGGAACTGGGCGCTGCCGCGCCGGTCAGCATGACCTTCAGTGTCGGCGCGTAATCGCTGAACTCTGGCCCCCTCCCTTGGTTCGCTTCGATCGCCCGCTGCGTTCCAGGGTGAGGGGGCGTTTCAATGGCACAAGCTGCGCGGCCAGATGCCCTGCAACCGTCGATCGAGCACAGTCCGCTTCTCCAAGACTGATCTGCCTGTTTGCAGGTATGGGCAGAGTGCCGACATCCGTATGGATTCCTGCCGCCAAACAAGACCTGAACAATCAACGGTCGAGAATTCTGGCGGTTGCACGCCACACCGATCCACGCACGAACCCTGTTTTGAACTTCCTGGCAGCGATGGCCGCGCGCGGCGAGTGGATAACTGAACAAACAGAGGTTTCCCTGCAAATGCAACTGGAGGCGTTTGGGGGAATTGCACTCAGCTATCTGAGATCACCTGGAGAGAGAAAC
>JARKOQ010000027.1 GCA_029976005.1 Aggregatilineales bacterium
AAAACCCGTTCTGGTCGTTCTTGCCTTCGCGGTGCTGGTCCTGCGCCTGCTGCTCGACGGCTATCGTCGGTGGTCGGGGGGGGGCGTTGCCGGTCGCGGGCTGGCGGGAGAGGAATTGTCCCGCTGGGTGGTGCTCCGCGACCGCCTGACCCGGGAGGCCGGGGATGCGTGAGGAAAAGACGGGAAAAAAAATCGCGATTGTCGTGACCAGTGTTCTGATGGTCAGGTTCTTTCTCGTGCCGCACCTGACGAAACTGGCCGAGTCGCACGATGTCACGCTGCTGCTCAAGAATGACGAGCCGGAAATTCTTGCCGGCATGAATCTCCCGGTACGGATACTTTTGGTGCCGATCGAACGGAAAATCGACCTGTGGCAGGACCTGGCGGGCCTACTAGCGCTCTTCTCGGTTTTCCGGCGCGAGCGTTTCGACATGGTCCATACGCTGACTCCCAAGGCCGGCCTGCTGGGCATCGTGGCGGCGTGGCTGGCGCGGGTGCCGGTGCGGCTGCATACCTTCCAGGGCGAAATCTGGGCTAACCGCAAGGGATTCATGCGCTGGCTGCTGCGCACGCTGGACAAGCTGGTCGCCCGCCTGGCGACCGACCTGAATGTGGTCAGTCACTCGGAGCGGCAGCATCTGATCGACGAAGGCATCATCGCTGCCGGCAAATCACGTGTGCTGGCCCAGGGGTCGATCGGCGGGGTGGATCTGGCGCGTTTTCGACCGGATGCGCAAGGCCGCCAGGCGGTTCGGGCGGAGCTGGACATTGCGGATGACGACATCGTCTATCTCTACCTGGGCCGGCTGAATGCCGACAAGGGGCTGCCCGAACTGGGCGAGGCTTTCACGCAGTTGGCCGCTCGCCGGCCGGATGTCCGCCTGCTGGTTGTCGGTCTCGACGAAGAGGGGATGGTGGCGCTGCTCGAGCAGCGTTGTGCCGCTTGCCGCGAGCGGATCATCTTCCGTCCTTACACACCGACGCCGGAGACGATGATGCTGGCGGCCGATGTGCTCGTGCTGCCCAGTCACCGCGAAGGCTTCGGCGTCGTCATCATCGAGGCCGGCGCCGTCGGCGTGCCGGCAATCGCTTCGAACATCTACGGGATCACCGATGCGCTGGAGGATCAGGTGACCGGTCTGCTGTTCGAAGTGGGTAATCCGGCCGATCTCCTTCGCCAGATGGCGGCCCTGGCTGACGATCCGGAGGCCAGGGCCCGTCTGGGCGGGCAGGCACGGGCCCGCGTGCAACGCGATTTCGATCACCGGGTGGTGGTGGCAGCATTCGTCCGTCACCATGACGAACTGCTGGCCCGGCGGGTGCAACGGAAATGACTGCGGAGTGATCGTGAAAAGAATCTTCGACTTGTTGCTGGTCGTGATCATCGGGTTGCCCGCCTTGCCCGTCATGTTGCTGGTGTACGTCGCCGTGAAGCTGACTTCGCCGGGGCCGGCGCTTTACTGGTCTGATCGGGTGGGGCGGAAAAACGCCCTTTTTCGCATGCCGAAGTTCCGCAGTATGCGGATCGGGACACCTGCCGTGGCCACGCATCTGCTCACCGATCCGAGTGCTCATCTGACCCCGATCGGTTCCTTCCTGCGCAAGTCCAGCCTCGACGAATTGCCGCAGTTGTGGAGCATCCTGACGGGGGACATGAGCTTTGTCGGCCCCCGGCCGGCCCTGTTCAACCAGGACGATCTGATCGCACTGCGAACCGAAAAAGGGGTGCATGAGCTGACACCGGGCCTGACCGGCTGGGCGCAGGTCAA
>JARKOQ010000058.1 GCA_029976005.1 Aggregatilineales bacterium
AGGATCACCCCATTGAGGCCCATCAGCAGACCCAGCGGGTTCAGCAGGTTCACCAGATGGGCGGCGATGCTGGAATCGCCGAGGGTGTTGTTGGAGAGCAGCCACAGCGCGGCTCCGGCCGGGGCCGCCATGGTCACCGCGCGCCACAGCACGATCAGCGTCCGGTCGATGACCGAGGTATACAGAGTCCGCATAATCTGTGGCGGCCGGTAAGGCGGCAGTTCCAGACTGAAGGCCGAGGACTCGCCTTTGAGCCACGTCCTGGACAGGAACCAGGACACGACCCGCGCCAGCCCGATCCCCAGCACCGCCACCACGACGACGCTCACTGCCGAGATGAAGCTGGCCAGCGCCGGGGGCGCGGTCGCCCCGATGAAGATCGTGCCCATCAGGATCAGGGTCGGCCAGCGCCCGTTGCAGATCGAGAAGTTGTTGGTGATGATCGCGATCAGGCGCTCGCGCGGGCTGTCGATGATCCGCGTCGCCACCACCCCGGCCGCATTGCAGCCGAAGCCCATCATCATCGACAGGGCCTGTTTGCCGTGCGCCCCGGCCCGGTGGAACAGCCGGTCCAGGTTGAAGGCGATACGCGGCAGGTAGCCGAAGTCCTCCAGCAGCGTGAACAGCGGGAAGAAGATCGCCATTGGGGGCAGCATCACGCTGACCACCCAGGCGGTGGCCAGGTACACCCCATCGATCAGCACCCCGGCCAGCCACCACGGCGCGTGCAAGGCCGCTGCAACCCCGTGCAGGGCTGTGTAGACCGTCCCGGTCAGGAAGTCGCCGAGTAGGGCCGACGGCACGTTGGCCCCGCTGATCGTCAGCCAGAAGACGCCCATCAGCAGGAGCAACATCACCGGGAATCCCCACACTCGGCTGGTCAGGACGCGATCCAGAACGCGGTCGAAGTAGAATCGCTGGCGCTGCCCGTCGCGAGTCACGCTGTGGTCAGCGATTTGGGTCGCGTCGGTGAAGATCGACTCCATCAGCCGGTCGTGGAAGTCCCCGCCCACCTGCCCGCGCAACTGCGCCGCCAGGGTCAGCAGTTGATCCGGAGAGGAAGTGCGAGTGCGCTGATCGCTCATCGGGCCGCCTCCAGGGCCAAACGTTCCTGCACCGGCTCCACCCGCTCGCCGCGAGATAAATCGCCCAGCTCCCGGCGGCGGATCGCCTCAGCGATGCGCTCGTCGCCTTCCAGCAGGCGCATTGCCACCCAGCGCGTGTTGGGCAGGCCGGGGAAGGTCGCCTCGATCTCAGCGGCGAGCCGGTCGACCGTCCGGGTCACCTGCGGGTCAAGGCTCCGAATCCGGTGCGGACGAGTCACGTACGCCCCGGAGGCCACGTCCGAGATGGCCGCCAGCAGTTCAGGGACGCCCTGCCCTTTGCGCGCGACCGTGGGGATCACCGGCACACCCAGACTGCGCGCCAGCGCCCGTTCGTCGATCTTCAACCCGTGCCGTTCCGCCTCGTCGATCAGGTTCAGGCAGACGACAACCCTGTCCGTGATCTCCAGAATTTGCAGCACCAGATTCAGGTTGCGCTCCAGCCGGGTCGCGTCCACCACAACCACGGTGACGGTCGGCTGTCCAAACAGGATGAAGTCGCGCGCCACTTCTTCGTCGACGCTGGTCGAGAGCAGCGAATACGTCCCCGGCAGGTCGACCAGCTTGTAACGCCTGCCCTCGTACAAAAAGCCGCCCTCGGCGCGGGTAACGGTCTTGCCCGGCCAGTTGCCGGTATGCTGGCGCAGACCGGTCAGGGCATTGAACACGGTGCTTTTGCCGGTATTCGGGTTCCCGGCCAGCGCCACGAGGTAGTCCCAGCCCTCGATCTCGACTCCCAGCTTGATCAGGCGCGCGTTCCGCGCCAGCGCGCAGGAGGCGCAGGCTTCCTTCGGCAAAGCAGTGCTCACAGGAATGGTCTCGTTCATTTCAGCGTTCCTCTTCCAACACAGGCTCGATCGCGATCCGGCGACTCTGCTCCTGGCGCAGGGCGACCAGTGTCCCCCGGACCAGGTACGCGGTGGGATCGCCCAACGGGCTGACCAGCTCGGCCATCACCACCGTCCCCGGCAGCAAGCCCAGGTCCATCAGGCGGCGGCGTTCCAGCCCCTGCGCGTGGAGCGCCTTGATCACGGCCCGCTGGCCGGGCTTGAGTGAATTCAAGGTCTGTTGGTCCATAACTGAATATTCCAATACCCCTTGTTTCAATTTTAGACTAACCTAACAACAGTATACGCTTGAATTCAGATAATGCAAGTAGAAATTTGATCTCGGCGATTATAATCCAGGCAGGCAGGTTTGCGCGTTCGGGTGTATGCTGGGCG
The DNA here is from genome assembly GCA_029976005.1 of Aggregatilineales bacterium. Classification (GTDB taxonomy): domain Bacteria; phylum Chloroflexota; class Anaerolineae; order Aggregatilineales; family Ch27; genus JARKOQ01. The sequence goes on from JARKOQ010000058.1 coordinate 2,327, forward strand.
TGGTTAGGACTCTACCGGGAGAAATCCATGAAGCATTTCGTTCGTCTGATCCTCTGCGCGGTGGTTGTATCCATGCTCGCCGCGGCCTGCGCCGCGCCGGCCGCTCAACCGACCTGCGGCGCGAGCCTGTGTGTGACCGCGATTCGCCCGCTGCGCGTCCAGTCTGGCGCGCTGACCCTGCTCTTCCAGCTCACGGCGACGGATGGCTCCGTGAACGAAGCCAACCCGCCGGCGTTCACCGAAGCGCTGTCCGTACGGTTCAATAATCAGGCGGGCGACGCGTTGCTCTTCGACCGGACGTTCATGCCGGAGGAATTCATCTGTCTGGCGGGGACAAACGTCCCCGGCGCGGAGGGCACCCTGGCGTCGGCCTGCCTGCTCACCCTGTCCGACGCCGAGTTCAGCGCCCCCCTGACGCCCGGCCTCGAAGTGCTCCTGACCGTCTACAGCGAGACGTTTCCGCTGGCGCTGTGGCAAATCACCCTGCCCTGAGCAGGGCTAGGGCCGGGTCAGAAATGCGGTCGCCAGCAGGTGAACGAGCCAGCCCAGCGCGATCCACAATCCAAACGCACCGTGGAGTCGGGCCGTCCGGCCCTGGGCCTGATGTAGCCGGGCCGTCTCGGTGCTGGTGTTAATGATCTGGATCAGACGGTAGGCTTCCGGGGCCGTCCCCAGCACGACCAGGGTCGGCCAGGGCATCACCCCGGCCAGCACCAGCAGACCCACCAGCCCGTACGCCCCACCGACCAGCACCGCGTACTCGACGCGGGCCGCCGGCAGCCCGAAGCGCACGGCAAGGGTGCGCTTGTTGACCGCGCGGTCGGCCTCGATGTCGCGGATGTTGTTGGCGTGCAGGATGGCGGCGACCATGCTCCCAATTGGCAGGCCGACCAGCAGTGGGACAGGACTCGTCTGCCCGCGACTCATGATGTAGTACGCGCCCAGGATCATCAGCGGGCCCATGAACACGAAGACCGCCAGTTCGCCCAGGCCGTGATAGGACAGCGGAAACGGTCCGGCCGTGTAGGTGATGACCACCAGCACCCCACCCAGCCCGATCCAAATCAGCAGCGGCCCGCTTTGCGTCACCAGGATCAGGCCGATCAGCGCGCCGGCCAGCGTCGTGCCGATGGCCCCCAAGAGCACCTGCCTCGGCGTTAGCACCTGCTGTTTGATGACCATCCCCTGCCCGGCCTGTTTGAGTTTATCCGCCCCGCGCCGGTAATCCTCGTACTCGTTGATCAGGTTGGCCGCGACCTGCAAGAGCAGGGCCGCGACTAGAGAAAGAACGAACGTCACCGGCTCGAATACGCCGTCCTGAAGCGCGATCACCGCCGCCACGCCAAGCGGGGCATAGGTCGCGGTCAGGGTACGCGGGCGCGCGGCACGGTACCAGGCTGCCAATCGGGGGGATGCCTCCAAGCGACTCATTTCGATCGTGACTCCCTGTGGGACCGGACAATAAGCACTCTAATAACCACATTACCACCAGCCTACGTTGCAGGCCAATCCGCCGGACCGGCAAACCGGCTGCGCAGTTCGGTGGATGAAATGTCGGAACGGAAGATTTCCGGCGAAATCGGCGTGAATAAATCCTCGAAGCCGGGCGGGACGGGAACCTCGGCCAAAGTCCGGAACCGCCCTTCGTTCAGCCGCCCGGCCACCAGGAAGCTGGAACCGAGGCCGCGGATCACCTGAAGGGAAGCCAGCATCGCCTCCCGGCTCTCGCCATAGTAATGCGGGTTGACCAGCCGCGACGCGGTATCAAAACCGACCACGAAGACGCTGTCGGGGAACAGCCGGGCTTTCTGCTCGAACAGCGGCGCGGTCGTGAGCAGCAGGTTGCCGCGCCCATAGAACTGTTCCAGACGTTGGCGGACGTCGGCCTCCAGCAGCGGCGGCTTGTCCACGTTGTGCACCGAAAGCTCATAGAAGGCTTCCCGGCCGGCAATCTGGCTGGCGACGTGGGCGAGCTGCAAATGTCCTCCGTGCAGGGGATTGAACGCCCCCGGCAGGATGACTACGTCGCGGGGCAGCTCCAGGCTCACCGTCCGGTCGAGTCCGATCTGGATGGCGGGCAGATCACCGCGCAGCACTCGCAGAATCAGATCGGGATCGCCAACCTGCCGGACCTCAACCTGTTCGGTTTCCAGCAGCCCCAGATCGAGACCATTCTCGATTCCGCAGGCCTGGGCCAGGGCGTGCAGCACCAGACGGCTGACTACCTCCTCCTCGCCTGCCCGATCCCGCGCCCCCTTCTCCAGGACGAGGGTGTAACTCATCGTTCCGGCTTCACTGCGCACGGCCACCTCGCAGCGGTGTCGCCCGCGCCGGGGACGGTCGGTGATCAGGGCGGCAGTACAGGCCAGGCCAATCGCCGGAGTTCCCTCCGCCGCGAGGAGCCGTGCCCGCCGGTAGGCCGTGGTCGCCAGGACGATCGCCGTTTCCGGGGAAACGTATTGAGCCGGCTGAAAGCCAACGAAGCGATCAAAGGCGGCGTAGCTGTAAGGCAGAGTCACCTCGAGCACGGTGCGCGTCGCGCCGGGAACGGCCAGCAGCCAGGCCAGCGCCTGGCTCCCCCCGCCGCTGATCGCCAGCGCCGCCTGGACGGAACAATCATGGATGCGATGAATGACAGAAACGATTTGAGAATCCAACCGGGCCAACCCTTCTCCATTCCCCTGGCGCAACGCGCAAAGTATACCCGCCTCCAAGCCATCCGCCACGCGACCTGCGCCACGCCGGGGCTGCAAATCCGCGCAGGTTGGGATTGACGCAACCGGAGGGGGCCGCTACAATTGCAGGGTCGACCGCCTGACGCCCCTGGCGTCAGTTTGTTGCCTTATGGCATGGTTGGGGTGCAGGCATGGAACCGCTCACGCCGAAATCCCCGATTGAGATCAGCGCCATATCCCACGCCAGCATCGATCACCTGCACGCGGAAACCCTCTCTGCCGAGCAGAGTGCGATTCAAACGCTGCGGGCAGAGACCGTGGTCACTCATCTCAGTGCCATCGGCAGCGGGCAGACCTCGGCCCTCGAGACACAGGCCAGCGCCCTGGGTGCTGTCCAGACTCTCCAGGCCGAGACACGAACGAGCGTGATCGGCGCCATACAGACTGAAAAGGCCACGCTGAAGCGCTCTTTCGTGTATGTCTTGCAGGCTGCGGAAGTCCAGGCCCATGACAACACGGTCGTTGGCTTGCTGCTGGCTCGTCAGGTCCAGGGCAGCATCCGTCCGATTGTTGACCTGCGCGGGGTGATCGTCCTGGGGTTGGTCATCGGGCTGGTCCTCAGACTGGCGGCATCAAACGCTAAGAAGACGCCATAACAGACTAAATCATCTGTAGGGAGAAGCAACGTCAATGTCCGAAACAATTGTGCTGGAAGCCCAGCCACGCACCATCGTCGGTAAGCAGGTCAAGCAACTGCGCGCGGAATCCCTGATTCCGGCGGTCGTCTACGGCCCCACCCTGGAAGCCGCCCTCCAGCTTCAGATCCCCGAAAAGGAACTGCAGGAATCGCTCAAGGCCGCTGGCGGCACCAACCTGATCGAACTCCGGATTGGCGGCAAGAAGATCAGTTCCCTCGTGCGGGATGTGCAGCGGGACATCCTCACCCCCGACATCCTGCACGTCGATTTCTATGCCCCAGACATGAACGTCAGACTGCGGACGGAAGTCCCGGTTATTCACATTGGCGAGTCGCCTATCGTGAAGTCGGGCCAGGCAATCATCATCACCGAGGTCAACGCGGTCGAGGTGGAATGCCTCCCCAACAGCATTCCGTCCCACCTGGAAATCGACCTGTCCAGCCTGACCGAGATCGGCGCCATGCTTACCGTGGCCGACCTGAAAGCTCCGGCGGACGTGGAAATCGTCACCGATCCTGAGGAGATCCTGGTCCGTACCGACTACGCCATGGCCCTCGAGACGGAGGAAGAAGGGGCCGCCATGGCAGTCGACGCCGAGGCCGTGGAAGTTATCAAGCGCGGCAAGGAAGAGGAAGCAGAGGACTAGTCTCTTCTCATATCCCGGCTTACCCGCACCCAGGGAAGGTGTCCCTTCCCTGGGTGTTTTTATCCCCCGGCTAGTCCTGCATCGCGCCTTCGTCACCTTCCTCCAGGGTTCGGTCCCCGGCAAGAGGCACACCCCCCGCCAGCTTGCGGGCAAAGATCAGATACCCGGTATGCGCCACCATCTGATCTTCCGGACGGATGCGTCCCGGCGACGTTTTGTACTGGCGCAGCAGCAGTTCCTCGACCTCTACCATAAACCACTGCTCGCTGTGCAGCGCGTCGACCAGGACCGCGACCTGGTTGATGGTCGGGACCAACGCCCCCAGGAAGCCCCCACCCTGCAAAGCGCGGTGAGCCTGCCCCAGGAACTCCCAGGGATTGTGCATGTCCAGAAACAGCGCGTGGACGTCCTCCTGATCGAAGCCTTCCGCCACGTCCCTGAGGAAGAAGGTCACGCGCGAGTCCAGCCCGGCCAGACGCAGGTTGTCCTGGGCAATCGCCTGCATCTTCTCGCGGCGTTCGTAGCTGTAGACCATACCCTCCGGCCCGACCATGGCCGCCAGGGTCAGGGTCAGCCCGCCGCAGCCCGTCCCCGCCTCGATCACCCGGCAGCCCGGCTGGATCCCCAGCTTGAGCAAGATGTAGCCCAGGTCCTTCGGATAGATGATCTGCGACTCGCGCCGCAGGTTGAGGATCACGTCGTCCAGGCTGGGCCGGAGCATCCACACCGGTTCGCCCAGGTGAGTTTGCAGCCGGTAGCCAAATGGCAGCCCGATCAGATCGTCGTACAGGATCACACCCTGATGGGTCTGCAAACGACCGCCCGGCTTGATCCGCCTCAGGAACGTCTTTCGCTCCCGATTCACGAACAAGACCTGATCGCCATAGGCCACGGTGGGTTCATTTTGCATGAGTTCACACTCCGACTGGAAATTGCACCAGAACACACGTATTATAGGCGCTCATCACTGCTGTTCCAGGCTGCCTCTAACAATCATCAGCGCGCATTGTCAGTTCGCAGGTAAGATAACAGGTGTATGATTGATGGAGCAGCTAACCGTCGACTTTGACCACAATCGCGGTTGCAAAGGAATGAAAGAATGCTAAACTATCCTCACAGGGTGGTGATGTCGCGCCTCGCACCACCACAGAAGGGAGATACCTGGCATGAAGCGGATTTTAGTTGTCGATGACGAAATCGGCGCACTGACCTTAATCGGTATCATGCTTGAGCGCGGCGGGTTCAGCGTCCTCAAAGCCAAGGATGCTCAGGCCGCTTTGGCAGAACTCGATAAGGAAACGCCTGATCTCATCATCCTGGACGTCATGATGCCGGGTATGAACGGGATCGAGCTGTGTAAAGTCATTCGCAGCCGGACAGAAACCAGCATGATCCCGGTCCTGATCCTGTCGGCACGCGGAGACGCTGAGAGCGTGATGCGCGGGATGGATGCTGGCGCGAACGACTACCTGCCCAAGCCAATCTTGCACCACGACCTCGTTGACAAGGTCCGCAAGATGCTGGACATGAACACAGTCACCGAATAGCCTCTCTTCCTGGCCGCGACAGAAAAAGCCCGCAAGCGACACGGGCTTTTTCTATTTCCGCCGTTACGAGTCCTCCCCACGTCTAGCCAGCGCCGTAGAGCTGGCGGTAGACCTGGTAGTGCTCGTAGATTCGCTGCACGTACAACCGCGTCCCGCTGAAGGCAATCGCTTCCATGAAGAGGTCAGGGTCGCTGCCCGCCGTCTCCAGCCAGGCAGCCGCATTGCCCGGCCCGGCGTTATAGGCGGCCAGCGCGACCGGCGGGTTGAAGTCAAAGCGGTTGAGCTGCTCCCACAGGTAGTAAGCTCCAAACGCAACACTCGCATATGGCCGGAAGAGCACCGTAGGCTGGTAGTTCGGCCAGGCCAGTTGCCGCGCGATGTAGTCGGCGGTCGAAGGGATCACCTGGGTCAGCCCCTTTTCCCCGGCGGCGGCGGTCGCGTAGCGATCGAACAGGCTTTCCTGCCGGATCAGGGCGAAGAGCAGCAGCGGATCGATCCCGCGTGCCTGCGCCTCCGGCAGCACCAGATCGGAATAGAACGCCGGATAACGCATCCGGGCCAGGTAAGGCGGCGCGTCCAGGGTCTCCACATTCGCCGCCTTAAGGATGTTGGCCGCCCCCACGATCGAGTACGTGTACACCCCGATCCCGCGCAGCCAGATCGCAAGCTGATAGGACGTGAGCGGATCGAATTTGTGGTCATCCAGCAGGCTGGAAAACTCCTCGCCCGCCTCATTGACCGCCTGTAAGGCCCACAGTTCCGCCCCGGCAACCACGCGCGGATCGGCCTGAAGCTCGGCGGACATCGGCCACAGCGCGTCCGTCTGGGTAATCCCGAAAGTGGCGCGCAGCCAGTCCTCGGCCTGGCCCAGCTCAAGCTGATTGTCGAACTCGAAGCGATACGCGGCCGGCGGCTGGAACATCGCCCGGCCGAGCAGCAGGTCCTCCGCGCGGATGCTGAAATAGCCGCCGGGGTCCGCCGCCGTGGCAGCTTGCAGGGCGGTCTGGGCCTGAGTCGTGTTGCCGCCTTGCAGGGCCAGCTTGCCCAGCCACAGGTAAGCCGATGCCACATCCGGCCCGGCGCCGGTCGCCCCCAGATTCGCCAGCAGGCGCTCGGCGGTCGCCGTCTCTCCCCGTTTGATGGCGGCCGTCGCGGCCCGCAGCAGCCCATTCATCGCCCACTCGTTGCCCGGATACTCCCGCCCAAGCCGCTCATAGGCCGCCAGCGACTCGGCAGGCTGATTCTGAGTCTCGTAGAGGTACCCGACGCGCCACAAGGCCTCCGGGGCCTCGGGGAGCTGGGGATACGTATCCACCAGCGACTGGTAGCGCTGGATCGCGCCGGCCACATCACCGCTGAGAAAGGCCGTCCGGCCCTGTTCGAGCAGCGCCGCGCCAAACTCCGGGCTGGTCGGATACTGGTCGAGGATGGTCTGAAACGCGGTCATGGCCGCCGAGCTGTTACCGGTCTCACGATAGGCTCGGCCCAGCAGCAGGTGCACGTCCGCCGGAATGTCGGCCAACGCAACCTGCGAGGTGAGCTGGTACAGCGCACTGATCGCCCCCTGATAGTCCTCGGCAGCCGCGGCGATTCGCGCCCAACGGGCCGGATCGACCGCCTGGCCGGCTTCGAGCAGCCGGGTCAGAGCCTGATAGGCATACTCCGTTTCCGGGTAGGCGCTCAGGAGCGCCTGGAAGCGCTGGTAAGCGCCGGTGGTGTCTCCGCTGACGGCCAAGGCCTGCCCCGCCAGCAGCATGATCTCCGCCCGGTAACCGTCATTCTCGGCCTGAGTCAGGATGGCATCGTATTGAGCCACTGCATCCAGCGGGCGGCCCACGTTCAGGTAGACCTGGGCCACGCGCTCGCGCAGCGCCAGAAGCGGCACCAGCCCGCGCCCGGCGTCAATCGCCTGCCCGTAGGCAGTCAGGGCCTCGGCGGTCAGCCCTTGCGCCAGGTAGGCGTCTCCGATGCGCTCGAGGGCATAACTGTCGATCACGCCCGGCCTCAGCGCGAGGTATTGCTGGAAATCGATGATCGCGGGCTGCCACTGGCCCAGCCCCAGCATGGCGTCCCCGCGCATGAAATACGCCTGGGGCACGCGGCCGTCCGCCGGGTACTGCGCCAGAAAGGACGTCAGCGCGTTGGCCGTCTCCTGAAACAGGCCTTCCCTCAGCGCGGCCTCTCCCAGGCCGTATGCCGCCGAAGCCCGCACATCGGCTGTAACCGCATCGGCGGGCTGGCTCAGCACGGACTGGAAAGTCAGTACCGCCGCTTCGTAATCTCCGTTGGTCAGGTGGAGCTGCGCGGTACGCAGGGCGATGTCCGGAACCGGAGTCGGGCTGGGTTCAAGCGTAGGCGAAGCCACCGGCGTCGGCGTGGACGTGGGAACGTCGGGCGTCGCCGTGACAATCCAGGGCGTGGGAGTCGGACCGGCCTGGCCGCAACCAGCCAGCAGCACCGGCAGGCAGGCCACCACAAAAACGAGTGGAGATAGTGTTGTTCGAGTCATGGGGAGGGATTATGCCCCAGGAGCGAAAAGCCCGTCAAACCGGCCCCGCCGCCGCATCCGGCCGCAGGGAACCCTCCAACCAGGGCAGCCCATAGCCGGCCAGCAGCTTGCCGGATTCAAGCAGGCCTTCCGCCAGATCGGAGGCACCGCTGAAGGTCCACCAGTAATCCGGCACGGGCAGGATTTCCACGCGGAATTCGTCCCACAGCAGGCGCGGGAGGCTGATCCGGACAGCCGGAAGCCCAGACCGGCTGCCGGCAAGCATGTCACGGGCAAGCTGCGTCTGGAAACGCGAGGGATGGTTGGGATGGGCAAGAACCTGATAGTCGACGATCAGAAAGCCCTGCCCCACCGGACGCCGAAAGCGGAACAGGCCGCTGTTCCAGGCAAGCGGGGCACGATCGAGCCGGTACCCGGCAGCATCAAGGGCCTGCCCCACCACGGTCAGCACGCCCTGGCGAAACAACTCCGGCACAAGACTCATGCCGCTTCAAGGGTAGTCAGGCGCGCAGCTTCAGATTCGCCGGGCCAGGCGCGGGCCAGCGCCGCCGCCAGGGGATCGGTCGCCACGGAAGGACACGCCGCAATCGCGGGCGGGCGGTACGCCGCCTGTCGCACGCGCGCCAGGCGAGTCAGCAGCGCCAGCCAGATCAATGCCACATACCCCACGAAGACCGCTCCCAGAAACAGCACAAAGGTTGCCAGTTCCATCAGAGCGCCGTAGTTTTCACTCACGCTACCACCTGACCACTCGAAAAAACAGAATCAGCCATCCTCATTCTAGGAAGGCGGACATTGGGCTGCAATTCTTGTGGTGTATGAACACGGTCATAATCCGGTTAGAACCGGATACTGAATTGTGCCGTCTATACTTCAGGGTATTTCAACAATCGTTCATCAAACTATGTAAGGAAACCATACAGATTGTCAGTAACGTGCCACTATCTCCTTTCAACTCCCCAAAAAAGCCTTTACTGTCGGGTGCGATCCCCTCTATCATATAGGAAAGGCGCTTATTGCCCGAAATCATTTACCATCGAACAGGAGAGCCATTATGTTGACTGTAAGGCAGTCTGTTTTTCCAAACCTCAGGCGCGGGCAGGGCTTGGTTGAATATGCGCTGATCCTTGTGCTCGTGGCGATTGTCGTGATCATCGCGGCCGCCTTGCTTGGCGAACAGATTCAGTCGATCTACTGCGGCATCGTGATGAGCCTGGATGGAGAGGCCGACGTGCCGGCCTGTCAGGCCCCCCACGTGACCTGCGCGGGGTTGGCTGATGGGGCTTCGGCCAGCGGATCGATCAACGTTGAAGCCGTCGTTCAGGACAACAAGGGCGAAGCATCGATCGACCGGGTCCAGTTTTTCGTCGATGGCATGCTGCGTCAGACCGAATTCCTGCCGCGTTACTGCATGGGTACGGGTGATACCACCTGCGATCCCTTCAGCATCGCGAGTCTGGGGTCGGGCAGTCACACGGTGACGGCCGTGGCTTATGATACCGATGGCTATTCGGGACAATGCAGCGTGAGCTTCAACATTCCCTGAGCAACGGTCGCGACCGGCATGGCAGCGCCCCGTTCTCACGGGGCGCTTTTTTGTTTCGGAGCTGTGGGGAGGAGGCCCCACAGACAAAGAAAAGGCCCTCCGGTGGGAGGGCCTCAATAGGCTGGGGGACCTGGACTCGAACCAAGACTAACGGGGCCAGAACCCGTCGTTCTGCCGATTAAACTATCCCCCATCGACGTTTGTTATTCTAGCACGCGAGGAACCAATGTCAAGGATGAATCAGGGAAAGAAAATGCCGTACCAACCCATCGCAGTCGCGGGCAGGAAGCGTTACACTACGTCCGATTTGATCCCAACGTCAAGGTGAAACTCGCATGGATAATCCGACCCACGAAACCGACACTGCTTCATCGTCCGGCGCCGCGTCGCCGGCGGCGCCTACCAATTTTGTCCGCAATCTGATCGATGAGGACCTGCGGACCGGCCGGTTCGGCGGCCGCGTTCACACCCGCTTTCCTCCGGAACCGAACGGTTACCTGCACATCGGCCATGCCAAGTCGATCTGCCTGAATTACGGCATCGCCAGGGACTATGGCGGCAAATTCAACCTGCGCTTCGACGATACCAACCCCACCAAGGAAGAGCAGGAATACATCGACTCGATCATCACGGATGTGCGCTGGCTGGGTGCCGATTTCGAGGATCGCCTGCTGTATGCCTCGGACTACTTCGACCAGCTCTATGAGTGGGCCTTGCAGTTGATCAAAGCCGGGAAGGCATACGTCGATCACCTGAGCGCCGACGAGATCCGCGATCATCGAGGCACGCTCACCGAGCCGGGCAAGGACAGTCCGTATCGCAATCGCTCAATCGAGGAGAACCTCGACCTGTTCGTGCGCATGAAGAACGGCGAGTTCCCGGATGGGTCATGCGTCCTGCGCGCCAAGATTGACATGGCCTCCCCCAACCTCAACCTGCGTGATCCGGTCATGTACCGCATCCTGCACGCCGAGCATCCGCGCACCGGCAACAAGTGGTGCATCTACCCCATGTACGATTGGGCGCACGGCCAGAGCGACTCGATCGAAGGCATCACCCATTCGATCTGCACCCTGGAATTCGAGGACCACCGCCCGCTCTATGACTGGTTCATCGAATCGCTGGGCATCTACCACCCGCAGCAGATCGAGTTCGCCCGTCTCAACATCAACTACACCGTCATGAGCAAGCGCTTCCTGCGGCGGCTGGTCCAGGAAGGCCGCGTACGCGGCTGGGACGATCCCCGGATGCCCACCCTGTCGGGCATGCGCCGGCGCGGTTACACGCCGGAAGCCATCCGCAAGCTGTGCGACCTGACCGGCGTCTCCAAGAGCAACAGCGTGGTCGATATCGGCCTGCTGGAACACTGCCTGCGCGATCACCTCAACCTGACGTCGGCCCGTGTGATGGCTGTGCTCCGCCCGCTCAAGGTGATTATCGACAACTACCCAGAGGGTCAGATCGAGTGGATGGAGGCGATTAACAATCCGGAAGACCCTGCCGCCGGCACGCGCCAGATTCCCTTCTCGCGCGAGTTGTACATCGAGCAGGAAGACTTCATGGAAGACGCCCCCAGCAAGTTCTACCGGCTGGCCCCAGGCCGCGAGGTCCGCCTGCGTTACGCCTATTTCATCAAGTGTGTAAACGTCGTCAAGGATGCCAGTGGCCAGATTGTCGAGCTGCACTGCACCTACGATCCGGAGACGCGCGGCGGCGACGCTCCCGACGGGCGCAAGGTCAAGGCCACCCTGCACTGGGTTTCAGCGGCGCACGCCCTGCCGGCGGAAGCGCGCCTCTACTCGACCCTGTTCGATACACCTGAGCCGGGTAGCGATGGGCGCGATTTTATCGACTGCCTGAACCCCAACTCGCTGGAAGTGATCGAAAAGTGCTGGGTGGAGCCGAGCCTGGCCGCCGTCAAACCGGGCGCCCGCTTCCAGTTCGAGCGCATCGGATACTTCAACGTCGATCTGGACAGCACCCCGGAGCATCTCGTTTTCAACCGCACGGTGACTCTGCGCGACGACTGGGCCAAAATCCAGCAGAAGAGCCAACCTCGTTAGCCCACACAAAAAAACGCCCTGATCCGCGCGGATCGGGGCGTTTTCGTTTTCCCTGGGTTTGTGCGGTTTCATACCGGGGTATCGACCAGCAGCGCCTGGGCCGCCTGAATGCGTGCCAGGCAGGCTTCCCGGCCCAGGATAACCATCGTCTCGAACAGCGGCGGGGCAACCTGCTGGGCCGTCAGGGCCACGCGCAGCAGCCCGAAAAACTGGCTCGTCTTCAGGCCAAGCTCGTCCGAGAGGGTTCGCAGGGCCACTTCGAGGCCCTCGGCGCTGAAGTCATCTGTTCCCGCAACCAGATCGTAGGCTTCCTGCAGCGCCCGCTGGGTATCGGCGGCATCCATCTGCTTCTGGATCAGGTCGTTCAGGGTGGGATGCACGGCATCCACGAAGAAGAACCCGGCCTTTTCGATCACGTCATCCAGGCGCTGCACGCGCGGCCGGATCAGGGGCAGCAGTTCCACCAGCTTGGCCTGATCCACCCGGTAGCCCGCGGCCGCCAGTCGCTCGCCCAACAGCGCGACCAGCTTATCCGTCGCCATCTCGCGGACGTACACACCGTTCAGCCAGTCCAGCTTCTCCAGCGGAAACTTACCCCCGGCCGGATTGATCCGGCTCAGGTCGAAGCGCTCGATCGTCTCCGCCACGCTGAAGACTTCCCGATCCTCGCCAAAGCTCCAGCCGATGTTGGTCAGGAAGTTGACGATGGCTTCGGGCAGGTAGCCCGCCTCGCGGAATTCATTCAACCGCACCGGCACGCTGCGGCCGTCCTCGGTGAAGCCCACCGTGCGCTTGCTCAGCTTGCCGCGCCCATTGGGGTTCAGAATCACGGGCAGGTGCGCGATAGCCGGCATTTCCCACCCAAAAGCATCGTAGAGCTGCCTGTGAACGGGCGCGGTCGGGATCCACTCCTCGGCGCGCAGGATGTGGCTGATCTCCATGAAGTGATCGTCCACCACGTTCGCCAGGTGATAGGTCGGGAACCCATCCGACTTGAGCAGCACCAGATCGGTCAGGGTGCTGTTCTCGACCGTGATGTCGCCCCGGATGAGATCGTGGACGGTCGTCTGGCCATCCAGGGGCATCTTGAAGCGAATGACATACGAGTCGCCGTTGGCTTCGTGCGCGGCGCGGTCCTCGGTGGAAAGCGTGCGGCAGTGCAGGTCGTAGCCCTGCACGCCACTTTTGCGCAGGTTATCCAGACGTTCCGAGGTGCAGTAGCAGCGATAGGCCTTGCCCTGGTCCACCAGCCAATCCGCCCACTGCCGGTAGAGCGCGGTGCGTTCCGACTGGATATAGGGGCCGTACTCCCCGCCCACTTCCGGGCCTTCATCCCAGTCCAGGCCCAGCCAGCGCAGCCCGTCGGTAATCAGTTCAATCGAGCCGGGCACGTAGCGCGCCTGGTCGGTGTCTTCGATGCGCAGAATAAACTTGCCGCCGGTATGCCGGGCATACAGCCAGTTGAACAGCGCCGTACGCACCCCGCCAATGTGCAGCGGTCCGGTCGGGCTGGGCGCAAAACGAACACGAACAGGATGATCCACGAGCACTACTCCTCGCTGTCTTGTAGATGCTGGCCCATTATACCGTTCCGCAAGGAGCCTGTCAGGGGTGGATTGCAAATCGCGATAGGATATATCGCATTAAACCGTGCAGAACATGGGCTTTGCCTGGTCACAAACCGCTTTGGGGCAATGTTCCAGGCCGGAACGCGATCACGTGTGCGCCTGGCGTCGCACCGCCACGCTTTCCACCAGGCCGATCCCCACCAGCAGAGTCAACAGCGAGCTGCCGCCGGAACTGATGAAGGGCAGCGTCAGGCCGGTCACGGGCAGCATGTTCAGATTCATGCCAATCGAGACGAACGTCTGGAAAAAGATCAGGTTTGCCACGCCATAACACAGCAGGCTGCCCAGCGGATCGATCGCCCGCTGAGCCACCCACAGAATCCGCCACAGCACCACGCCCATGAGGGCGATCGCCCCAAGCGCACCCACGAAACCCAGCTCCTCCGCGATCACGCTGAAGATGAAGTCGGTATGCCTCACCCTGAGGAAGCGCAGTTGGGATTGGGTTCCCTGAGCATAGCCTTTCCCCAGCAGCCCGCCGGAACCAATCGCGATGCGGGCCTGTTCGATGTTGTACTGGCCGTCCGGGTCGGCCTCCGGAAAGATGAAGTTGATGATGCGCTGCTGCTGGTATGTCTCCATGTTGAGCCAGACAATCGGGAGCAGCAGCAGGATCACCAGCACGAACAGGCCAATGTGCTTCAGGCGCAGTCCGGCCGCCCAGGCCATCACCGCCCAGGTGGTCATGATCACGATCGTCACGCCCAGGGAGGGCTGCAAGAACACAAACCCCGCCGGCACCGCAATATAAGCCAGTGAGAGCAGCACTGTCTTCAGCTCCCCAAAGCGGCCGTAATGGTTGCTCAGGTGCTGGCCGAGTGCGATCACCAGCAGAACCTTGCTAATCTCCGAGGGCTGGATCGGAATACCCACGTTCAGCCAGCGCTGCGCGCCCGCATCCCCGATCAGGCCAAAAAACGCCACCATGCCCAGGATAGCGATCACAAACAGGTAGATCCAGGTGTGCAGCGCGCCAATCAGGCGGTAGTCCAGAGCCGCCAGGGCAAACACCATGGCCGTGCCAACCAGCGCATACTGGATCTGCCGCTCGACACGGTTGATCAGGTCCGGGTCGACCGCGCCCAGCGTCGCGCTGCGAATCATCAGGACGCCATACACGATCAAAAGCAGCACCGCGCCCAGCAGAATGAAATCGAAACGCCGCCAGATACTATTCGTTGTCCGCATAAACTCAACCCCGCTCGATCCTCAGCCAGAACACAAAAGGAGCCGCGTCGACGACGCCGCCCCCCTGGTGTGCCTCGTTTGTTCCCCGCTTCCCCAATCCGTGGCCGGACTAATCCTTCTTGTCGTCGGGCGTCAGCGGAATATCGGCAACCAGCCAGTTGTCCCGCTTCCGCTGTTCGATCGAGATCTCGACGTTGTTCCGATCGATCGCCACGTACTTCGAGATAACGGCAAGGATCTCGTCCTTCAATTCCTTGAGCTTTTCCGGCGAGAGATCGAGGCGGTCGTGTACCAACACGAACTGGAGCCGTTCCTTGGCGATTTTGGCCGATCCAGACGCATTGCCGCGTCCCATAAGTCGATCTAGCAGTTGGTTCATCGGCTTCACCACTCCTCGTTACCCTGGCCCCGAAACGCTCCCGCTAAAGAACCGGACGAAGCGCTGGAAAAAGCTCTCCGAACCATCGAGGCTCATGAATGGAACTTCTTCGCCGCTCAGCCGGCGGGCGATGTTGCGGAAGGCCTGTCCGGCCTTGGAGTTCAGGTCTCCGGCCGCCGGCTCGCCCCGGTTGGAGGACAGCAGCACCGACTCGTCGTCGGGAACCACGCCGATCAATTTGATGGCCAGGATGTCCACCACGTCTTCCATCGACAGCATCTCGCCGCGCCGGACCATGCCGATCTTCACCCGGTTGATCACCAGCTTGCCCGGCCCTTTTTCTTCCGCCTCAAGCAGGCCAATAATCCGGTCGGCATCCCGCACCGACGAGACTTCCGGGTTGGTGACGATCAGCACGTCGTCGGCCGGGGCCACCGCATTCCGGAAGCCACGCTCGATCCCGGCGGGCGAGTCGATCAGAATGAAATCAAACTCATCCCGAAGCTGCTGCGTGATGTCGACCATGTCGGACGGGCTGACCGCCGTTTTATCGCGCGTCTGGGCTGCGGGGATCAAATACAGATCAGGATATGCCTTATGCTTGATCATGGCCTGGCGGAGCTTGCAACGCCCCTCCACGACATCGACCAGGTCGTAGACAATCCGGTTTTCAAGGCCCAGGATCACGTCCAGGTTGCGCAGCCCAATGTCGGCATCGATGGCAACCACCTTCTTGCCAAGCTGGGCAAGCGCCACGCTGATGTTGGCAGTTGCCGTTGTCTTGCCGACCCCTCCCTTTCCGGAGGTGACGGTAATCACTCGTGCGCCCATAGACAAACTTCGGTTCCTTTCCTGATCTTCAATGGGCCGTGCCGCCGTAGACTGACCCTAAGCTCCTGCGACCCATCAATGCCTGGCATTACGGCTGGTTACTGTGTGCCCCAGTTCCAAACCTCGACCACAATGCGATCGTCTCGAATCCGGGCGACTTCCGGCTTCGCCTCCCGCCGTTTCTCGGCAGGCGACGTGGCAATATGGCCGGCGATGCGAAGCTGCATCGGAGTCATATCCAGGGCGCACACAAACGCGCTGGAATCCCCCGAAGCCCCGGCATGAACCACGCCCCGCAGGCGGCCCCAGACGATCACGTCGCCGCCCGCCACAATCTCCGCCCCTGGATTCACGTCTCCCAGCACCACCACGTGTCCATCACTGCGCACCCGGCGCCCGCTGCGCAGCGTGCGTTTGACCAGCACGCCGCCGCTTCCCGCTTCCTCCGGATCGATGGGCGGCGTGTCGTCCTCCCGCAAGAGGTCAGCCGCGTGGGGAGACACCTCCGGGGCGGCTTCCGCCTGAACCTCTTTTCCACGCTTCTCCGGATCATCGAGCGAGGTCTGCAAGCCCAGCTTGCGGGCGGTGGCGACCGTGGTCACGCTGTCGCTGAGGACGGCCCACAGGTCGATTCCGTGCTCCTTCAGCCGCTTCTGCAACGCGCCCAGGTCCTGGCGGCGCACGGTGCGTTCTCCGACCTCCAGGGCCACCCGCGCGCCCTTGAAAAACGACTGCTGCTGCTCGATTCGCGCCATCAACTGCTCGACGAAGCTCTTCCACTCTCGCGCCGGGTCCAGATGCACCAACAGCCCGTTCTTGATGCCCTTGATTTCAAGCACACTGCCTGTGCTCATCTTGCGCACCTGTCGCACTCCGATGATCGGGAAAGCATCCCATTGGATTGCTGGAAGATGTTTTAACTATACACGCTTTTTTTATCCACGCTATCGCGGCGACTCCGGCCAGGGAGGCCTTTACTGGCGCTGGCTCTTCAAACTGTAATAGGCTTCCAGCACGTCGCGCACGACCGGCAGCGCCACCAGCGAGCCTTCGCCGCCGTTGTACACAAAAGCGATGACGATGACCTCCGGGTTCTCATAGGGCGCGTAGCCCACGAACCAGGCGTGCGACGGCCAGTTGCCGGGCACGCACAGGCCCAGCGGCCGGGCGACATCGTCGCAGTATTCGGCAGTGCCGGTCTTGCCCGCCACCGTCACGTATGTCAAATTGATGTTCTTGGCGGTGCCTTCGGTCACCGCCATGCGCATCCCTTCTTCGACAATCCGAAAGTTCTCCAGGTCGACAAAGGGCGGCTGATAGTCCGGATCGAAACGGTTCCTGTTGCACACCGATCCGTTGAAAACATAGTTGCGCGGCACGTTGACCGTGTACGGAATCTCGACGCCATCATGGATCAGCGAGGCCTGATAGGTCTGCGGCTGGCAGGCATTGGCATCATAGAACTCGCTGTCTGGCTCGCAGGTGCACACCAGACTGTTGCTGCCCTGAAGGATCATGTCCTCGATCAACAGCAGCACTGCGGGCTGTCCCGCCTGGGGCAGCCGCAGCGTGCGCGCCACGTGCGGCGTGAAACCCTCGATGACATTGCCTTCCGCGTCCAGAAAACTGTTGATGATCGTCGGCTGGTAGAGCGTGCCGCCATTGGCAATCGCCGCCACCGCCGAAATCAACTGGAGCGGGGTCACAGTCACGTAACCCTGTCCAAAGGCAGCATTGTACGTGTCGCCCGTCGACCAGTTTTCCCCTTCGATACGCCGTTTCCAGTCGGGATCCGGCATCCGGCCCGCAGTCTCGCTGGGCAGTTCGACCCCCAGCTCGGAGCCGATCCCGAACGCCGTCGCATAGCGGAAGAGATCATAGATGCCCAGGCCGTTCGGGCGCAGCGTCTCCGGCGACACCTCCGGATTGCCGCCGCCCACCTGGTAGAAATAGACGTCGCAGCTTTGCGCGATCGCCCCACGGATGTTCAGCAGCCCATGCCCGGAGCGATTCCAGCACACGAAGGTCTGCGCGGCAGCCGGATCGTTCGGCGCGTAGCGGTTGGGCAGCACCAGCTCGCCAGGGTCGTTCAGCACCGCGGTCGGGCTGATCACGTCTTCCTGCAACACCCCGACCGACGTGATCACCTTCCAGACCGACCCAGGCGCATACAGGGACTGGGTGGCATGATTGATCAACGGAAACAGCGGGTCGTCGGCCAACTGGAAATAGTACTCTCCGTCGATGCTGCGGGCAAAGCGGCTGTTGTCATAGGTCGGCCAGCTCACCATCGCCAGGACTTCCCCGGTACGGGGGTCCAGGGCGATCACCACGCCCGACTGGGTCACGATCCGGCCCGCTTCCCCATTCACGATATTGATCCGGCGAGTCAGCGCTTCCTGGGCCGCCGCCTGCAAGTCGATATCGAGCGTGAGCCGTACGTTCCGCCCCGCCACAGCCTCCTGGCGTTGGATGACGCGCAGCGGCAGACCGGCCACGTCGACCTCACGAAGCTGGTATCCGCGCACACCGGCCAGCTCGTCCTGCAGGAAAAACTCAACTCCCGCATACCCGATCCGATCGTAGTTGGGATTGTAGCCTTCCTCGGTCAGGCGCTGAGCCTCCTCGGCTGGAATCGGCCCCAGATAACCGACCACCTGCGAGATCACCTCACCTGCCGGATATTCGCGCACTGCCGCCACCTCAACCGCAACCCCCGGCAACTGCAGCCGTTCTTCCAGGATGCGCAGGGCCGTATTGCGAGGGATGTCCTGGGCCACCACCACCGCCCGGTAAGGCTCCACGCCCGCGCCTTCGTCCACCATCTCTTCCAGGCTCCGCTCCAAGAGACGCCCGGCCGCATTCGCGGCGGCGCGCGTAGCGGGCACGTCGATCAGGGCCGATAGCCGGTTGTAGATGGCGAGCACCTCGGCGTCGTCGGAGGGCAGGGACGCGGGCACGATCGTCACGTTGAACGCGGGCACGTTATAGGCCAACTGGCGGTTATACCGGTCGGTGATCACCCCACGCGGCGCGGCGATCGGCAGGAGTTGGAGGCGGTTTTCCTCTGCCTGGAGCACGTATTCTTCACCCTCGACGAACTGCATGGTATAGAGTTTGCCGATCAGGAGCAGGAAAGCGAAGAACATCACCGCCCCCAACATGGTCAGACGCCAGCCCTGAAAAGGAAGGATACGTCGGTTCACAGCCTACACTCCTCGAACGGCCCCGTCATCGCGCAAAACCTTCCACGCGCCGGGGACGCCGTGCCACATAGAACGCCCCCAGGAGGCGATACACCGGGATCATCACCACCGCATTATAGGCCATGCCGGGAAGGGTCACGCTCAACAACGTGGCAATCAGAGGGAGAGGCCGTCCGGCTACGAAAAGGACAGCCAGGGACACCAGATGAGCGACCAGCGTCGCCCCAAGCGCTGCCAGGGCCGGGTAAACCAGATTGCGCGGGCTGATCTGACCCAAGGCCAACGCGGCCAGCGAGGTCACGATCACCAGCGCCAGCGACGTCGTTCCCAGGGGCACCGCCGAGATCAAGTCTTGCAGGATGCCGCCCACAAAAGCCCAGACGAGGCCGCGCTCATACCCGGCCATCAACGTCCAGGCCAGGACGACCAGCAGGACCAGATCGGGAATTCCGCCCGCGATTTCCAGTTCCGGCATGACCGTCGCCTGCACGATGACGACCACCATCAGCACCGGAATGCTCAGATAACCACTCATTCAGGGAGAGACTCCGCCTGTCTCTGTTTACTGGGCCTGCTCAAAAACCGAAAGGTCCACCGGCTGGAAATTGGTGATTACCAGCACGGTCTCCAGCCGCTCGAAGTCGTTCAGGCTGCGCACCTCGGCCGTCTGGTACAACTCGAACTCGAACTGCCGGATGCTGGTCACCTGGCCGATAATGATCCCTTCCGGGAAATTGCCTCCCAGCCCGGACGTGACCGCCGTATCTCCTTCCTGAAGGCTGGCGTTCAGGTCAATGTATTCCATGCGCAGCCCACCGCCGGTCTGGCCCAGCACGCTGCCTTCTGCCCTGGAATTGAGCAGCCGGGCGTTCACGGCGCTGACCGGATCGGTGATCAGCAGCACCTGGGACGCGGTCGCGCTGACCTGGGTGATTCGCCCCAACAATCCTTTCTCGGTCACAACCGGCATGCCCGCGGTCAACCCGTCGCGCGCGCCCCGGTTGAGGTAGATCACGCGGGTAAAGGCGCTGATGTCGCGCCCGATCACGTCGGCGACCAGATATTCCTCGTTCTGGCGGCTGCGCGTATAGTCCAGCAGGGCGGCGATTCGATCGTAATCGTGCTCGACCTCGCGCAGTTCAACGATCTCTTCCTGAAAGGCCGCAAGAGCGCGTTCCATGTCCGCCACGTAGGCCTCCTGATCGCGCATCTCGACCAGGCCGCCCACGACACCGGTTGCCCCCTTGACCACCCCATCCACGGCCCCCTGGACAAGCTGAAGCGGGACCGCCAGGACACCCTGGAGGGGAGTCGTCAGGCCGAGGATGCTGAGCGCGATGAGCGCCAGACAGACGAACACGCTGACCACGAACAGAAACAGCCGGTTAGAGCGGTTCATACATCCTCTGCGGGTGGAAAGCGATCAGGCACCCGGCCGGATATCGCCGGTCGCGCGCCAGGGGGCCGCACTCAAAGGGGCCACGCTCACAAACAGGCATGGAGAGCCAACAGACCGGGTCTAGTGCTGGGTACTTCCGCGCTCCAGACCGACCAGGAGACGGCGCAGATTGTCATAGTCTTCCAGAATCCGGCCGGCGCCGCGTGCCACGCAGGTCATGGGATCGTTGGCCAGCCATACCTTGACGTTCGTCTCTTCGGCGACTCGCTCGGTGAGTCCCTGAAGCTGACTGCCGCCGCCCGCCATACAGATCCCCGACTCCATCAGGTCGGCGACCAGTTCGGGGGGAGTATCGTCGAGCGCGTCCTTGATTGTGCTGACGATGATGTTGGTCGAACCGGCCAGCGCCTCGCGCAGCTCGATCGAGCTGACCTCGATCGCCTCCGGCAACCCGGTCACCAGGTTGCGACCGCGCAGGATCATGGTGCGCTCTTCGGGCAGCGGATAGGCCGACCCGATCTCGAACTTGGCGCGCTCCGCCGTGCGATCCCCGATCAGCAGGTTGTACTTGTTGCGCATGTACTGGACGATGTCCTCGTCCATCTCGTCTCCGGCGACCCGGATCGAGCGGCTGATCACGATTCCGCCCAGAGAGAAGATCGCCACCTCGGTGGTGCCGCCGCCGATGTCGACCACCATGCTGCCGTGCGTCTCCGTGATCGGCAGTCCGGCCCCAATCGCGGCCGCGACCGGCTCCTCGATCAGGAAGGCTTCCCGCGCGCCGGCGCTCATCGTGGCGTCATAGACGGCCCGCTTCTCGACCTCGGTCACGCCGCTGGGAATGCCGACCACCACGCGCGGGCGGGGGATGGGCACCCAGGTCTGCTCGTGCGCCTTGCGGATGAAGTAGTCCAACATGGCTTCGGTGACTTCAAACTCGCTGATCACGCCATCGCGCAGCGGGCGAATCGCGACGATATTAGCCGGAGTCTTGCCCACCATTTCCTTGGCTTCCCGACCAATCGCCAGCGGCCGGCGAGTTTTCTTTTCGATTGCGACGTAGGATGGTTCGTTGATCACAATCCCCTTTCCGCGCACGCTGACCAGGGTATTGGCCGTCCCCAGGTCCACGCCCACGTCCAGAGAAAAGAGACCAAGCAACCAATCAAGTGGACTTAACACTGTCGAATTCGTCTCCTTCAGCCCGCCTGTAAAGACGCGACGGGAGATTATAGCACAGGCAGGCCCGGCCTCGCGGCCAGCCGCCGGATGCGTGTATATGTTTACCACGTTTCGCCGCCAGACAACAGGGTACTGGCCCGCTACTTCGCTTGCTCTTATACTCAGTCCATGCCGCTGCTCACCCGTTTTCTACACGATCTCAGGGCGTTTTCCCTTACCGAGCACCTCGCCGGACGGCCGATCGTCGTGGCCGTCTCCGGCGGGCCGGATTCTGTCTGCCTGCTCCACCTGCTGCGTCGCCTCGCCCTCCAACTGGCGCTCGATCTCCGCGTCGCCACGCTCGATCACGGCCTGCGCGGCGCGGATGGCGCTGCGGACGCGGAGTTCGTCGTCAGCCTGGCCCAGGACTGGGGCCTGCCCGCCCAGCGGGGCTACGCCGACGTCCCGGCCCTCATGCGGCAGCACGGGCTGGGCACGGAAGCCGCGGCGCGTCTGGCGCGCTACACCTTCCTGGCGGAGACGGCCCGCCAGACGAACAGCCGGGGGATCGTCACCGGCCACAACGCCGACGACCAGGCCGAGACGATTCTCCTGCACCTGATCCGGGGCAGCGGGCTGGCCGGGCTGCGCGGCATGCGGCCCGCCGCACCGCTGACTCCCGACCACCTCCTGCCGGGCAGTCCCCCGCCGGACGGACTCACCCTGCTCCGGCCGCTGCTGAACATCCCGCGAGCCGACATCGAAGCCTACTGCGCCGAGCACCGGCTCCCCACGCGAGCAGACGCCACCAACACCAGCCCGGCCTATCTGCGCAACCGGATCCGTCAGGAAGTCCTGCCGCTGCTTACCGCGCTCAACCCTTCGATCCGCGAGACTCTGGCCCGCACTGCCCGCGTCACCGCCGACGACTTTGCCCTGATCGAGCGTCTGATCGAAGCCGCCTGGGAAGCCATGCTGGTCGACGCCTCGCCCGATCGGGTCGCCTTCGACCGGGCGCGCTTCCGGACCGAACTGGGTCGGGCCATCCAGCGCGGGCTGCTGCGCCGCGCCCTGGAAGGTCTGATGCCCCCCGGCGTCGAGAGCACGCTGACCCCGCTCGATCAGGCCCTCGCCCTGGCCCGAATGGGACAGACCGGCCGCCGGGCCAGTCTGCCGGGCGGGATCGAGCTGCGGATCGAGCCGGATCGGATCGCCGTGCAGCGGGCAGCAAGCGCTCCCCACCTGCCGGACTGGCCCTGGATTCCGGCGGGGACGCTGTGCGCCGTCCCGGTGCCGGGGACGATTCGCCTGCCGGGCACACCCTGGGTGCTGCATACCCGCTGGCTCGCGCCGGGAGAGGACCCGGTCGCCCTGCGCCAGCAGCCGCGTACGGCAACTCTGGCCGTTCCGCCCGGAGCCGCGCTCTGCCTGCGCACCCGCCAGCCAGGCGACCGGCTCGAACCGCTGGGCATGCGCGGCCGAAACCAGAAGTTGAGCGACCTCATGATCAACGCTCGTGTCCCCACCGACCAGCGCGACTATCTGCCCGTGCTGGCGGACGGCCCCCGGATCGGCTGGGTGGGCGTCGGGCCGCAAGGCCGTGTCGCCGATCCCTGGGCGGTCAAATCCGCCGACGAAAGTGTTGTCGTCGTGTTTTGGGAGGAGGAATAAACAATAAGGGCCGCGCCACACGACGACTAATTTGCAATTGTAGGAAAAATGAACTACAATTAAGGGAACATTGCCAAGCCCACATTTAAGTGACGGACGACTGATGAGCACGAACACTCCTACAGCCCATATCCTGGTCGTTGACGACGAAAGTGCGATCCGGTATTCAATCACGAAAACGCTTCAGCGTGTTGGATACCAGGTCGACTCCGCCTCCAGCGGAGAAGAAGCGCTGCAGAAAATGCAGCAACAGCCCTTCGATGTCATTCTCACCGACATCCGTATGCCTGGCATCAGCGGCGTTGACCTGCTGAGCAAGGTGAAGGAGCAGGCCCCCGACGCCATCGTCATTCTGCTGACTGGCTATGCCAGCCTGGACACCGCCGTCGAAAGCCTGCGCCTCGGAGCGCATGACTACCTGATCAAGCCCAGTTCCAGCCAGGACATCCGCGACAGCGTATCGCGTGGCATCGAGCGCGCCCACAACCTCAAGCGGCGGCGCGCGCTGCTGGATGCCATCCAGAACAACGTCGAGGAACTGTCCCACGTCTCGGATACCACGGCCCGCGCCGCGGCGCTTCCCCAGATCGCGACAGCCGTCCCGCCCAGCGCGGGGCCCAGCGCCGGCGCCAACAGCGCCGGGAGCAGCGGTACGCCGATCGCCACGCCCGTCAACACGATGACCCTCGGCCCGCTGACGATCTTCCCCGGTCGCTACCAGATCGCCGTCGGCGAGCAGCCGATCGACCTCACTCCCACGGAGTTCGACCTGCTGCTGTACCTGGCCGTGCACCGTGGGCGGGTCGTCCCCTGCCACGAGCTGGTGCGCGAAGTCCGCGGGTATGCCATCGACGAGCCGGAAGCGCGCGAAGTGATCCGGCCGCACATCAGCAACCTGCGCCGCAAGCTCAAGCAGGCCGGCCAGAATCCCAATCTGATTGTGAACGTGCGAGGAATCGGCTACCGGCTCGCGGACCTGCCCAACGTGCAGGACTGAGTCGAGTCATGCAGAAAGGTCCTCGGACACAAGGACGCCGCCGGCTGGGCGGCGTCTTTGCGATCCTGGCCCTCCTGGCGTTCCTTTTCCAACCGGCCGCCAGAGCTGCCTCTCCGCGCCAGGTCGATCGAATCGATGCCCTGCTGGGGCAAATGACTACCCGCCAGAAGGTCGCCCAGATGTTCGTGGTCAGCCTGTGGGGCGAAGCCCTCACCCTGGAAGCACAGGCCTTTCTGGCCAGCGACCGGCCGGGAGGAGTGGTCCTCTTCAGCAGCAACATCGTCACCCCCGATCAGATCACGAGTCTGACCAATGCCATCCAAACGGAGCTGACGGCTGGCGCGCCCGCAATCCCGGCCTGGATTGCAACCGACCAGGAAGGCGGCACGGTCTCCCGCCTGGAAGAGGGCTTCACGACCCTGCCCGTGCCGATGGCCGTGGCCGCCACCGCCGATCCGGCCTATGCCCAGGCCCTCGGCCAGGCCATGGCCCAGGAATTGCGCGCAGTCGGGATCAACATGGACCTGGCCCCGGTCAGCGACGTGCTGACCAATCCGGCCAATCCGGTCGTGGCCCGGCGCGCGTTCAGCGCCGATCCGGGGATCGCGGCTGAGATGGTCGCGGCCCTGGTGGAGGGATTGCAGTCTGGCGGCGTGCTGGCAACCGCCAAGCACTTCCCCGGCCATGGCGAGACCAGCACCGATTCACACCTGACCCTGCCGGTCGTGTCCGTCGATCGGGTGCGTCTGGACGCGGTGGAACTCGTTCCCTTTGAAGCCGCCATTCGGGCTGATGTGGGCGCGATCATGGCCGCCCACGTCTGGTATCCGGCCCTCGATCCGACCCCGAACACTCCGGCCAGCCTATCCGAGCCAGTCCTGACGGGCCTCCTGCGCGGCGAGCTTGGCTACCAGGGCCTGATCATGACCGACGCCCTGGATATGGATGCCATCGATCTGACCTACAGCTTGTCCAACGCGGCCCTGCGCGCCATAGCCGCCGGAGTTGATCTGATTACCCCAGGGCCGCACGTCAGTATCGCGACCCAGCAGGCGGCAATCGACGCCGTCACCCAGGCCGTGGACGGCGGCCAGATTCCCCTGGCTCGTATCGAGGACTCGGTCCGGCGTATCCTGCGCCTCAAGGCCGCCTACGGCCTGCTGGACTGGACTCCGCTCGATCCGGCCGGGGCGGAGACCCGGATCGACCGGGCGACTCACGAAGCCCTGATCGCGGACATCCTGGCCCACGCCCTGACCCTGGTCTACGACCGCGGCGCTGTCATCCCACTGGATACTTCCCGGCGTCTGCTGCTGATCTATCCGGCCACCCAGCCCAGTATCGCCCGCAACTGCGCCACCTATGCTCCAGCCATGCAGGTGATCGGCGTATCGCTCGGCCCCACCGAGGAAGAGATCGCCTGGGCATCCGGCGCGGCCCGGCAAGCCGACCTCGCGATCGTCTTCACCTACAACGCCCAGGAAAACGTCACCCAGCAGCGCCTCGTCCGCGCCCTCGATCCGGCCCGGACGGTCGTCGTCGCGCTCCACTCGCCCTACGACTGGCAGGCCTTCCCCGACGTGGCGGCTTACCTGACGGCCTACAGCCCCCTGCCTCCGGCCATCCCGGCGGCCTGCGCCGGGCTGTTCGGGGCACAGCCCATCACCGGCCGGCTGCCCATCACCCTCGGCGCGGAGCTGCCCGCCGGCAGCGGCCTCTCCCGTCCCTGAATCCCCGATCCTGACGGTTGGCTGACAGTCCGAATTGCGGCCCATCCGGACAGCCATGTGTGCTATACTTGACAGCGCGCCTTGACAGTGCATGTCGCCTGGCGAATCGAGTACAATGGCCCCGCGCAGCCCGGCCGGCCCAATCCGAGCCTGGCGGTCTGAACCGCGGTTGAAACCAGCGTAGCCCTGCATGGGGTTGTTCACCGTCGTGTGAGGATGACCGGATGACTTCCACTCTCAACCCGAATCTCCTGGGCAAGGACACCGCCGCCATCATGAACGAGGCGGTCAGCCTGATGGATCAGTTCCGCAAAAAGAATATCTTCCCCGAAATCGTGCTGCTGGCCCTGATCCACGCCACGGACACGCCCGGCTACCGCCTGCTCCAACAACTGGCCTCGACCTACGACATCGACCTGGCCCGCCTGGAGCGCCAGACCCGGCTGGCGGTGGAGAGCCGCCGCGATCTGCCCGGCGATCTGACCCTGATCTCGCGTGATAACAAGCCGATCGAGCTGTCGCGCCAGATGGTGATCACCCTGGACGAAGCCCTGAGCATCGCCGAGGCCAAGAACGAAGTCTGGATCGCGTCCGATCACCTGCTGGCCGCCATGTCCCAGAAGACGCTGGGCACCGCCGGCATCCTGCGCCAGTATGGGATCACCCCCAAGGCCATCTCCGACCTGCTGGGTGGGATCAGCACGGCCATGCCGCGCCAGGCCCCCAGCCCGGCCCCGGAGGCGCAAACCGGCGGCCGGACGGTTATCGACTATGTCGCCACCGCCCGCGCCGGTAACCGCCGCGCGGTGTACTACCGCGAGAGCCTGCTGCGCGACCTGCTCAATATGCTCGCCCAGCGCGTCAGCCGCCACGTCCTGCTGCTGGGACCGGAAGGCGTGGGCAAGCGCACCCTGGTCTACAGCCTGGCCCTGCTGATGGCCGACGGCAAAGGGCCGGCTGGGCTGAAGAACATCGTCCAGATCGACGAGACCGCCCTGCTGGACAACCCGGTCAGCGCGGTGCGCGCCGGTCTGAACGCCGCCCGCGGCGGGATTCTGTTCGTCCCGATGCTCCAGCGCTTCTTTGGCGGTCCGATCAAGGCTCAGTTTCCCAAGGCCACACCCGACCTTCAGAAAGCTTTCCTCGGCACCGACCCGGTGATCATCGGCACGGCGACCGAACTGGATTACAACGAGCTGCTCTCGTCGGTGACCGGCGTCAACGAGAACTTCCAGCGGCTGCGCGTCCCCGCTCCAGACGAAAAGGAAACCATCAAGATTCTGGAGACGATCAAGCCCCAGGTCGAGACAGATTACGGCCTGAGCATTGAGGCGGACGCCCTGCCCATCACCGTCTCGCTGGCCAACCGCTACATGTCCGGCACGCCCTTGCCGCGCAGCGCCGAGAATCTCCTGCATCGCGCGGCGGCCCTGGTCAGCCTGAGCCGCCAGCAGCACGTGGCATTCAAGCCGGAGGATACCGGCGGCTCCCTGGATGCGGGCGACATCACCCTGGCTGCCAGCCAGATGACCGGCATCCCGGTCAACAAGCTCGGCGAGGACGAACGCGTGCGCTACGCCAGCATGGTCGAGCACATGCACGAGCGGATCATCGGCCAGGACGAAGCCGTGCTGGCCGTCAGCCGGGCCGTCAAGACGGCCCGCGTCGGCCTCAAGGACAAGAAGCGTCCCATCGGTGGCTTCCTGTTCCTCGGCCCGACCGGCGTCGGCAAGACCGAGCTTGCCAAGGCGCTGGCCGAATTCATGTTCGGCGATGAAGACGCCATGCTCCAGCTCGACATGAGCGAGTTCCAGAACGAATCGACGGTCAACCGCCTGCTCGGCTCGCCGTCCGGTTACGTGGACAGCGAGGCCGGCGGCCAGCTCACCGAGCGTGTCCGCCAGCAGCCATACCTGATCGTGCTCTTCGATGAAATCGAGAAGGCCCATCCCCGCGTGGTGGACATCCTGCTCCAGGTGCTGGAGGAGGGCCGCCTGACCGATGGGCGCGGCAACACGGCCAATTTCAGCGAGACCGTGATCATCCTGACCAGCAACCTTGGCGCGGAATACCTCGGTGCCAGCGAGATCGACGACGAAGTCCGCGAGAATGTGATGGAAGCCGTCAACGAGCACTTCCGGCCGGAATTCCTCAACCGCCTGGACGAGATTGTGATCTTCCACCCGCTCAGCCCGGAACACCTGCGCCAGATTCTCGATCTCCTGCTCCGCGCGGAAAACAAGCTGGCCGCGACGCGCGGCCTGACGCTGGAGTTCAACGACCGCGCCAAACAGTGGATGCTCGACCAGAACGACCACCCGGAATGGGGCGCGCGTCCGCTGCGCCGGATCATCCGCCAGTTCCTGCGCGAACCGCTGGCCGACTTCCTGCTGGAAAAGAATCCGTCCGCCGGCACGACGATCCGGATCGGCGCGGGCAAAAATGGGCTGACCTTCAAGACGTCCAACGGGCAGGAAGCCTAAGGCTCAGGGAGGCTGCACCGGATGTCTACCGACAAGCTGGGCCACGCCGTCCCTCGCCCGCCTACGCTGTGGCGGGCCTGGGAAGAGACGACGCGCTACGTGATCCATCATTCGCGCCAGCCGGCAACCCTGGCCCTGGCCTGGAATTCCCAGGGGATTGACGCGCCGTGGATGGCCCAGTTCAACTGGATGCACAACATGGAGCGCGTCAGCCGCCTGGACAGCGCCGGCATGGCGCTCTCCGAACTTTGGCAGATTATCGAACACGGCTACACCTTCTTCCAGAACGCGGAAGATGCCCGCCGCGCGCCGCGCGCCTACCCTGAAAACTACGTGTTCGGAGAGATGGAGCAGACCCTGATCCACCGCCTCATCTCGCTGGGGATCGGCCACTGTCAGCCCGCCGCGACCCTGATCTTCAACTTCCGCGCCGAACCGAACGCCGAACCGGTGGTGGACGCGCGGCTGATCTGCCACGCGCGGGCGCAGACCATCTCCGGCGCAGGCCCGGATTTGCTCAGGGCCTGCCAGGACCTGTATCCTCGCGTCGTGCAAAAGCTGGGTACCGGGCCGCGATTCGGATAGATTACCGTTCCTTTGCATAGAGGTTTCCATGACACTTGATGGTTTTGAATTTGGCACCGATGGCATCCGCGGTATCGCCGGACACCGCCCCCTTTCGCCCGACGGCATGCTGGCCATCGGGCGCGCCATTGGCCGCTGGCTGCACGCGAACTATCCCGCTCCAAGCGTCCTGATCGGCCGGGATACCCGGCCCAGCGGCCCGCAGATCACCCATACCCTGCTGGCCGGGCTGGCTGCCGAAGGCGTCGACTGCGAGGATGTGGGCGTGATCACCACGCCCGGCGTGGCCCACCTGACCCGCGCCCTGGGTTACAGCCTGGGGATCGTGATCTCGGCCAGCCACAATCCGGCCGACCAGAACGGAATCAAGTTGATTGGGGCCGACGGCTTCAAACTCAGTGACGCAGCCGAGGAGCAAATCGAATCCCTGATCGCTGAGATGCTTCACACCCCGCCGCCTGCGACGCGCTTCGGCCGGACTGCCCAGGCCGATCAGCACCGCGACCGCTATCTCCGCCACCTGGTCGCCGGGCTGGCCCCGGACGCGCTGCATGGCCTGTCGGTTGTGCTGGATTGCGCCAATGGCGCCGCCTACGACCTGGCCCCGGCGGCCTTCGCCCACCTGGGCGCGACCGTGACTGCCCTGGGCACCAGCCCAACCGGGAACAACATCAACGTGCGGAGCGGCAGTGAATTCGTGCGCCGCCACCGCGACACGCTGCACATGATGATCGCGGCCAACCAGGCTCAGCTTGGAATTGCCTTCGACGGCGACGCCGATCGGGTCGTCTTCCTGACGCCCAAGGGCGTGCTGATCGACGGCGATCACATTCTGGGACTGCTCGGCGCGCGCCTCAAGACGCAGGGCCGCCTGCCCGGCGACGCGGTCGTCGCCACCACCATGAGCAACAGTGGCCTGGCCTACTATCTCAACCGGCACGCCATCCGCCTGGAGCGCACCAAGGTCGGCGACCGCTACGTGATGGAACGCCTGCGCCAAGGAGGATTCGCCCTCGGCGGCGAGCAAGCCGGGCACATCATCCTGCTCGACGAGGAGCACACCTCCGGCGATGGGGTGTACGTCGGCCTTCAGGTAGCCGCCCTGGTCGCCCAGGAGCACGATCTGCTCGACCGGATCGCGGCGGAGATGCCCCGCTTCCCGCAGGTGATCGCCTCCGCGCACCTGGAACACCGTACCCCGCTCGAAACCATCCCGGACCTCCAGCCGTTGATCGACGAGACTCTGGCCGCGTTTGCTCACCAGGGCCGGGTCGACGTGCGTTACAGCGGGACGGAGCCAAACCTGCTGCGCGCCATGGTCGAGGGCGGACTGAACTCGACCCAACATGACGTGATTGAACGGGCGCTGGCCATCTGCCGCCGAGTCGCCCTGGCCGGACAATCGACCGCGCCGCGAATCGACATGGTGGATTGCGCCACCGGCGATAAGATCGATCTGGAGACCCACTAGGGAGGTCAAATATGACTCAGGTAGCCACCCACATCTTCCGCAAATACGATATTCGCGGCACCGTGACCGGCGACAAGCCCGACATCACCCCCACCCTCGCTCGCCTGGTCGGCCAGGCGTATGGCACCTACATGCAGCGCACGCTCGGCACAGAGCACGTATTCGTCGGCTCCGACAACCGGCTCAGCTCGCCCGCGCTGCGCGCCGCCCTGATCGAAGGGGTCGCCTCCACCGGCCTGCCAGTCACCGACATCGGCGAGGTCATGACGCCCACGCTGTACTTCGCCAGCGCGTCCTACGGCGAAAAAGCCGGCGGCGTGATGATCACCGGCAGCCACCTCAACACGGATTACAACGGCATCAAGATGGCCTATGGCGCGATGGCCCTCTACGGCGATCAGATTCAGGCCCTGCTCAAGATCATCCTGACCGACGACTTCCTCACCGGCAGCGGCAAGATCGACCAGGACTTTGCCATGATCCGCCGCCACATGGACACGATCAGGAGTAAGGTCAAGCTGGGCAGCCGCAAGATCAAGGTGGCGGTCGATGCAGGCAACGGCCTGAGCGGCTCGTATATGCCCCAGGTCATGCGCGACCTGGGCGTGGAAGTCATCGAGCTGTTCTGCGAACCGGACGGGACCTTCCCCAACCACCTGCCCAACCCCGAAGACCCGGAGCTGACCAAGGACCTGGAAGCGGCCGTGATCGCACACAAGACCGATCTCGGAATCGCCTTCGACGGCGACGCCGACCGCTGCGGGACGATCGACAACCACGGCCATCACGTCGCCGCCGACCGGCTGCTGGCCCTGCTGGCCCGCGACCTGCTCAGCCGCCACCCGGGGGCGCGGATCGTCTTCGACGTGAAATCCTCCCAGGCGCTGGAAGACGAGATCAAGAAACACGGCGGCGTGCCGGTCATGTGGATGTCCGGCCACAGCCTGATGAAGGCCAAGATGCGCGAAATCGGCTCGCTGCTGGGCGGTGAAGTCAGCGGACACATGTTCATCGGCGAAGACTACTTCGGCTTCGACGACGCGCCCCTGGTCTCGCTCAAGGTGCTCGAAATCCTGAGCAAGAGCGAGGAATCGTTCACGGAGCTGCTGGAAGGCATGCCCAAACTGGTTGCCACCCCGGAGATCATCCTGCCCGCGCCGGACGAGGACAAGTTCCAGATCATCAGCGCGTTGGGCAAGAAGCTCGCCGAGACATACAAGATCGTCGACGTGGACGGCGCACGGGCGATGTTCGAGCAAGGCTGGGGCCTCGTCCGGGCCAGCAACACCCAACCGGCGATCACCCTGCGTTTCGAAGCCTATACACGCCCTGAGATCGTGCGTTACATAACGATCTTCAACGACCTGTTGAAGGCCTATCCGCAGGTCAACCGCGAAAAACTGGAAGCGGTGATGGAGTCCTACAGAAACCAGCCATAGATCGTCCAGCCAGAGCCGGGGCGCAGGGCACACGCGCCCCGGCTCTGGCGTACCATCAACCATGAGGGTGTTGGGGCATCCGGAGGAAGCCGCGCATCACGCCTCGGGTTTCATCCAAGGTGACGAACGCCTGGGGATCGATGGCGTTCACACATTCGACCACGCGGGAGACATCCCGCCGGTTGACGACGGCCCTCACCAACCCGACCATGCCCACCGCTCCCTGACCCCAGCTTTCAGTCGCGCCAAAACCTGCCTTGCGGATCGCTTCGGCCACCGCGTGGGCGTGCTCTTTGGACACGATATTGACCGAGACGAAACTGGTGATCACCCAGTCTTCCAGCACCATCCCCAGATAGGTGCCCACCGCGAACCCACCACAGTAGGCCAGCATATTCCACAGATTATCCAGCTCATTGACAACACTCCCGATCGCCACTGCGAAGACCAGCGCCTCGAGAAAACCCAACACGGACGACCAGAGACGCCGTCCCTGGACCATGATCAGCATCCGCACGGTCGAAATCGCGATCCCGAAGATTCGCAAGCCGAAAATGGCCAGTGCAGCGAGCAGAACCTGTCCCTCAGGCATGAATATCCCCTCCAGTCTGAGTATGATCGCATTGTACCGTCCGATTCGCCTTTGATAAACTCAAAACGATCCTTTTCGTGCATCGGAAGGACTTAAGTCATGGACAAAGTCAACTTAGCCGCCACGTTCGCCCAGATCGACGAAACCTGGAGTCCCACGATCGCCGGGCGGGTGAACGACATGCACGTCAAGCTGGCCAAACTCAAGGGTGAGTTTGTCTGGCATCACCACGACCACGAGGATGAGTTGTTTCTGGTCGTCAAAGGCCGTCTGGTGATCCGCCTGCGCGACGGGCAGATCGTCGTGGACGAGGGGGAATTCGTGATCATCCCACACGGGGTCGAGCATATGCCCGTCGCGGAAGAGGAGGTTCACGTCTTGCTGTTCGAGCCGGCTACGACGCGCAACACCGGCAACGTCCAGAACGAGCGAACCATCCACCACCCGGACGAACTCTAGGCCGGGTCAGCCGGGTCGGTCGCCTCGACCAGCCTGACCGGTTGGAGCAGGCTCCGGTCGAACCCGGCGAGGTCGCCGGCCTGTTCCAGCGCGGCCCGAACGCGGGCCGAGTCTTCCAGCAGACGACGCACGTCGACGCCCCGGCAGACGTCGGGCAGCCCGACCAGGCGCTGCCGGCTGCGCAGCAGCATCCGCAACGCGCCAAGCCGGTTGCCGCGCTCGATCTGGTAGTAGGCGACGCCCACCTGGAGGATGCCCTGGTAGAGGGTGCGCACCGGGCCGCGCTCGGCCATCCACAACGCCTCGAAAATGTCGTGCTGGCGGTAGTACTCCCCCGCGTTGAATTTGCGGAGGCCTTCCAGGGCTTCAGGCGGCAGCGGCTCCTGGCACTGGCAGGCCAGTCGTGCAGCTAACGCCGGGTCCATGCCACGGGCGTGCTGGGCCAGCACGACCGGCAGTCCGGCGGCCAGCGTCTCCAGCGACAGCACCGCGGCGAGGCCCAGGTCGTCCGACTGGGCATAGACGGCCGGATCGGTTGAGACTACCACCGTCGCGATCCGGCGCGTGGCCGGGCTGCTGCGCGGCAGGACGGCCACAGCGCGCCACTCCGGGCGTGCGCCATCAATGACCAGCAAATCTGCGCGGGCATCCACGAGCCGGGCGATCAGATCGCCGTCGCCCGCCAGGACCAGATCAAAGCCCTGCTGCCCGGCAAGGCGGGCCAGGGTCGCGGCCCATTCCGGCTGTCCGGCCAGCACGATCACCCCGCGCTCAGTCATGGATACCCCATTTCTCCCCGGCGCGCAGGTTGAGGCTATACCCGCGCCCGACTTGATGGTATGCTAAACCATCATCTTCCCGACCGTCCGGCATTGTACCGCATCCCTGTCTGGAGAATCACGCGTGCCACACATCTTTCTGACCAATGACGACGGCGTCCAGGCCGCCGGTCTGCTGGCGCTGGTCCAGGCCCTGCGCGCGCTGGGCAGCGTCGAAATCGTCGCCCCGGCCGTCAACCAGAGCGCCGTCGGCCACAAAAAGACCCTGTTCCAGGATATCCCGGTCGACCCGGTGAGTCTGGCGGACGGCACCCCGGCCCTGGCCGTGGGCGGCTCCCCGGCGGACTGCATCGCCATCGCCGCCCTGGGCGTCACCGCCTGGCCGCCCGATCTGGTCGTGTCTGGGATCAATCGCGGCCCCAACATGAGCCAGGACATCACCTACAGCGGCACCGTGACCGCCGCCTTTGAATCGGTCATCCACGGCGTCCCGGCGCTGGCCGTCTCACTTGACAACCATCAGGCGACCGAGGTCGAGCAGTACCGGATCGCCGCCGCTATCGCCGCCCGGATCGCCGCCCGCATGCTGGAAAAAGGCCTCCCGCCGCACACCATCCTCAACCTGAACGTGCCGGATGGAGACGCGATCAAGGGCTTGCGCCTGACCCGCCAGGGCATCCGGATTTACCGCGACGAGCTGGTGCGCAACGGTAACAGCAGCTACCGGATCGGCGGTCTGACTCCCAGTGGCGTCTACGACCGGGAAGGCACCGATCTGTGGGCCGTCCACGCCGGTTATGCCAGCCTGACGCCGATCCACCTGGACATGACCGCCCACCAGTTCATCGCCGATCTGGCTGCCTGGGACATCGAAATCTAGCCTTTCCGCAACCAGGCGCGCCGATCGCACGTATTATCTGGTAGGATCGTACGATCTGATTGCCTCACGCCTGGAGGAAGCCCCCATGCCCGATTCCGACCTGACCGCCAGCACCCTGACGGCAATCGAACAGCGCGTCAAGCGCCGCATCCGCCGCCAACTGACTATGGCGGTGCTTACCCTCGCGCTGGGTTTCACAATGCTCATGGCGGTCATCGCGCCCTGGTACGAAGACCGGCACGTCTGGGGAATGTTATCTGGGCTGCTGCTCCTCGTCTGGATTCCCTATACCCTCTGGTATGTGTACCGGGCTCTGGTCGAGCGCGGCGTGCGGCGCGAGATTGAGCGCGAACACCAGCACCAGCTCCAACTGGCCCGCGAAAGGGGAAGCGTCAGACATGGGGATCGGTTCGCCCATCGGGTCGGGCTGGAAGATGAGCCGGGCGCCTTCCTCTCCGATGACGGTGAACTGATCTATGAGGATGACCTCGACATCAACCTCACGGACAAGCCCAAGCGCCGGACGAACACTTGAAAACACCGCTTGACATATAGACAAATATCTATATAATCATCGATATGAGCACCGATCCGGTCACCTTTGCCAAAGCCATCGCCGACGAGACGCGCCAGGAAATCATGCAGCACCTGTGCTGCGTCTGGCTGAGTGTCAACGACGTGGTGGACAGCCTCGGCGGTAAGGTCAGCCAGCCGACCGTCAGCCACCACCTCAAGAAATTGGAAGAGGCCGGGCTCGTGCTGGTCCGCGAGGAGGGCCGCCAGCGCTTCTACACGCTCGACCAGGCCCAGTTCACGATCTGCTGCGGGACCCTGGTGCGCCAGTTCGCGCCGGACCACGCCGGAGAGGCGGCCGTCATCCCGATCGATGCGATCCGGCCGCCCGGTGATCAGTCTGAGTGAAGGCTTCGGCCTCTTTTTTTGACCGAATCCATAGACAATCATCTATACGTCAAGGAGCAAGCTATGCCCACCAATCAGACCATTCACGCCGCCGTCCGCGAGCATTACGGCGCGCTGGCGCGCCACAGCCAGGCCGATCCCGATCTGAGCCTGACCGCCGCGCCGTGCTGCGAATCCACCAGTGCCAGCGCGGACTGCGGCTGCACGTCCAAACTCTACGATGACGCCCTGCTCGACGGCCTGCCTGATAGCGTGACTGGCCTCTCCCTGGGCTGCGGCGACCCGGTCACGATTGCGGGCCTCCAGCCCGGCGAAGTCGTACTCGACCTGGGCAGCGGCGGCGGGATCGACTGCTTCCTGGCCGCCCGCCAGGTTGGTCCGACCGGGCGCGCGATCGGCGTGGACATGACCCCGGACATGCTGGCCCGCGCCAACGCCAACAAGCTCAAGGTAGGCCTGGACAACGTCGAGTTCCGCCAGGGCCAGATCGAAGCCCTGCCGGTGGAGGACACCAGCATCGACGTGATCATGTCCAACTGCGTGATCAACCTCTCGCCGGATAAAGCGGCAGTCTTCCACGAAGTGTTCCGCGTGCTCAAGCCGGGCGGCCGGATCAGCGTCAGCGATATCGTGACCGAAGGCGAGTTCAGCCCGGAACTGCGGGCCAATGCCGCGCAGTGGTCGGCCTGCGTCAGCGGCGCGATCGATGTGCATGACTACACGAATTTGATGGCCGAAGCTGGATTGGTCAACATCACCGTCGTCAGCAAGGTTGACACCCAGGGGGATACCCCACGCCAGCCCGGCGTGCCACGTATCTTCAGCGCCCGGATCACGGCCCGCAAGCCGGATTGAGCCACAGCCGGGCGCGGATTGTCCAGGCGCGTCCGTGGCGCTTTGTGCGAAGGATCGTGCGGGCCGCCCAGGTCACCCCTGGCGGCCCGCACGCTTGCCAGGAACCCGATCGATTCTTGCCTTTTTTGGTCAGAAAGGGATATACTACCTCGCATCTGGTTCGTTTCTTCACAAATAACGGGGTAAGACCCATGCCCTACACGTCGATTCAGAAGATCGGACTGCTGCTTCTGACCAGCGCGCTGCTGGCCGGCTGCGGTAGCATCGCCACACCCGGCGCCGGCCTGCCGCCGACCCTGGAGCCGGTCACACTCGCTCCCCGAACCGCCCAGAATGCCTCGGCGGAAGGCCAGGCGATTGCAGCCCAACCAACCGCCCTCCCACCCAGCCCGACACCGCTGCCCCCCACGGCCATCCCAACCGAAACACCGCTCCCACCGACCGCCACGCCCACGGCGACGGCCACGCCCCTTCCGCCCACCCAGCCGGTGGCGGTCGCCGGTGATCCAGACCAGGGCGAAATCCTGTTCCTGAACGGCAAGGATGCCGCACCGGCCTGTGTGACGTGCCATATCCTGGATGAAGATCGCATCCTGATCGGCCCATCGATGGTGGGACTTGCGGCCCGCGCGGCTACCCGCGTCGAGGGGCAGACCGCCGAGGACTATCTGCGCAGCTCGATTCTCCATCCCAATGACTTCCTGGTGCCGAACACGGACACGAACGTATTCGCGGCGGGCGGCAACAGCCTGATGTTCCAGCAGTACGCGGACTTCCTCAGCGAAGAAGACGTCAACAACCTCGTGGCTTACCTGCTCACGCTGGATTGATCTTCGCATTTCCCAACGCGATCGACGCGCCCGCGCTTGCAGGCGCGTTTTTGTTTGTGACTGTTTTCCACAATTTATGATATTTTCTATATAAGACATCAAATTAGACGCTTTCTTGAGATAGATGGAGTGTGCCCCGTGTCAGACAAGGTGAACAACCGATCGGAATGGTTCTACCCGCCGGAGGACCTGGTTCGCAGCGCCTACGTCCAGGACTACGAAGCCGCCTACGCGCGCGCCCAGGCCGACCCCGAAGGCTTCTGGGCGGAGCAGGCCCGCGAGCTGGACTGGTTCGAGCCGTGGCAGCAGGTCGTCGACGGCTCCAATGCGCCGTTCTACCGCTGGTTCGTCGGGGCCAAAACGAATATCGCCCACAACGCCCTGGACCGCCACGTCAAAACCTGGCGCAAGAACAAAATCGCCATGATCTGGGAGGGCGAACCGGGCGACGTGCGCACGTTCAGCTACTACCGCATGTGGCAGGAAGTCAACCGCTTCGCCAACATCCTGAAGAGCATGGGTGTCAAGAAGGGCGACACGGTCACGATCTACATGGGCCGCGTCCCGGAGATGGTCTGGGCCATGCTGGCCTGCGCCAAGATCGGCGCGATCCATTCCGTGGTCTACGGCGGCTTCAGCGACCAGGCCCTCACCGACCGGATCGAGGACGCCCAGAGCCGGGTCGTGGTCACCTGTGACGGAGCCTGGCTGCGCGGCAGCATCGTGCCCCTCAAAGACACCGTGGACGAAGCCGTGCGCCGCTGCCCGATCGTCGAGCACATCATCGTCGTGCGCCGCACCGGGAACGAGGTCTACATGGAGCCGGGCCGCGACTACTGGTATCACGACCTGCGCGGGCTGCCCATCGCCGCGACCCAGTGCCCAACCGAAGTCATGGACTCCGAGGACCCGCTATTCATCCTCTATACCAGCGGCACCACCGGCAAGCCCAAGGGCGTCCTGCATACCCACGGCGGCTACCAGGTCTACACCAGTACCACCCTCAAATGGGTCTTCGACATCAACGACGAGGATCGCTGGTGGTGCGCGGCCGATCCCGGCTGGATCACCGGGCACAGCTACATCGTCTACGGCCCGCTCCTCCTGGGGGCGACCAGCTTCATGTACGAAGGCGCTCCGGCCCACCCCTACCCCAACCGCTGGTGGAAGATGATCGAGCACTATGGCATCACGATCCTCTACACCGCGCCGACCGCGATCCGCGGCTTGATGCGCTTCGGCAGCGCCTGGCCCAACCGCCATGATCTGAGCAGCCTGCGCCTGCTGGGCAGCGTGGGCGAGCCGATCAACCCCGAGGCCTGGAAGTGGTACCACACCATCATCGGCAAGAGCCGCTGCCCGATCATGGATACCTGGTGGCAGACCGAAACGGGCGGCTTCATGATCACCCCCCTGCCCTCGACTCCGCTCAAGCCGGGCAGCGCCACCCGGCCCTTCCCCGGCATCGAAGTCGACGTGGTGGACGAGGAGGGCAACTCCGTCCCGCCCGGCACGGACGGCATGCTCGTGATCAAGAAGCCCTGGCCGAGCATGCTGCGCACGATCTATGGCGATCCCAATCGCTACGTCGAGCAGTACTGGAGCAAGTACAGGAAGCAGGGTTGGTACCTGGCCGGGGACTCGGCCCGCAAGGACGAGGATGGGTACATCTGGATTATCGGCCGCATCGACGACGTGCTCAAGGTCAGCGGCTACCGGTTGGGCACGGCCGAGGTCGAATCCGGCCTGGTCAGCCACCCGGCGGTGGCCGAGGCCGCCGTGATCGGCATTCCGGATGAGGTCAAGGGCAATGCCATTCATGCCTACTGTATCCTCCGCGCCGGCGTGACCGACGACGGCCACCTGGAGGCCACCCTCAAGGATCACGTCCGCCACGAGGTCGGCCCGATCGCGGTCCCGGCCCGGATCGAGTTCGTGGCGTCACTGCCCAAGACGCGCAGCGGCAAGATCATGCGCCGCGTGCTTAAAGCACGGGCGATGGGCATGCCCGAAGGCGACATCAGCACGCTGGAGGAATAATCCCCACCAGGCTAGACGGCGGCGGATGCCCGGCGCAGGGCATCCGTCGCCTTTTTGTCAGGTTGGTCAGGTGAATCGGCCGGACGTCAGATGCTCAACGG
Organism: Aggregatilineales bacterium; assembly: GCA_029976005.1. Lineage (GTDB taxonomy): Bacteria > Chloroflexota > Anaerolineae > Aggregatilineales > Ch27 > JARKOQ01. The sequence goes on from JARKOQ010000058.1 coordinate 41,636, forward strand.
TAAGGCGCGCATTGATTGCTTCGCGGCCCGGTGATAGCGTATAGACAAAGCCGGATGGAAGGTGCACACCGTGGAGGTGCGGGGATGTGGTACGTCACGCGAGCGTTGAGCCTCAGGGCGCTGATCAGTTGGGGACCGGTGCTGGCCGCGATGGGAGTCATGTTCGTCGCCTCGGCCCAGCCCAAGCCGGACGTGCCCTACGGCCCCCCGCTGTCCATCTACTTCTCCGGCCTGATGCCCATCTTTCCCGGCGGTTGGGAAGTCCTGATCAAAAAAGGCGGGCACGTCATCGCCTTTGGCGTGCTGGCCTTCCTGGCGATGCGTGCCGGCCTGGTGTGGGATCTGCCCCGCCGCCGCGCCGCCCTGCTCGGCATTGGGCTGGCACTCGGTTATGCGCTGCTGGATGAACTGCACCAATCCTTCGTGCCCGGCCGCCACCCTTCGCCGGCGGACATCGGCCTGGACCTGCTGGGTGCGCTCAGTTTTGTATCTGTCGCGTGGCGGGCCTATCGACCGGGACCGTGATCCGGGCGGCCCGCATCGCTTCCGGCCGGGCCGAGTCCAGCGGCAGCGTGACCGGCGACGTCAGCGGCAGCGTGCAGATCACCTGCGTACCGCGGCCGGGCCAGCTCTCCAGCCTGATCGTCCCGCCGTGGGCCTCGAGGACCTGCTTGCTGATGAACAATCCCTGTCCCATGCCCGGCACGTGCAGGAGCGAGCCATCCGGCCGGAACGGCGTGCCCCGGTAGAAACGCGTGAACAGGTAGGGCATATCGCGTGGCAGAATGCCAACCCCGCTGTCCTTGAGCACGATCTGGGCCGTCCCCTCGTCCAACCGCCGGGCCGCAAGGCTGATCCTGCCGCCGGGCAGGGAATACTTGACCGCGTTGTCCAGCAGATTGCCCAGCGCCCAACGCAGCCGACGTTCGTCCCCCAGGACGTGCATCTCGCGCGGCTCGATCGCCAGTTCCAGCGCCAGATCCGCCGCCTGGACAGCTGGCTGCCAGTCCGCCGCAAGGGCGGTCAAAAGGCCCTCCACCGGCAGCGGCGACTGGCCCGCCGCCAGGTCATCCGGGCCAAGGTCGGATAGGTCGCGGAACTGCATCATCAGGCGCTGAAGCAGCACGGCGTTGCGCATGACCTCGTAGGCAAAACGCCGCAGCGGCGGATCGGCCTCGCCCGATCGCAGGGCGACCATCTCCATCAGCGGCTCCTGCACGTCCCGCGCCAGCTTTTGCAGCAGGTCCTCGCGGGCCTGCTCGCGCTGCACCTGCTGGGTAACGTCGCGTAGGACGAGCACCGTGCCAATTCGCTTGCCGCTGATCGACAGGATCGCTCCGGCCTGGGAGCTGATCATCCGCCCTTCCAGGAGGAAGCGTCGCGGCTCGCCCAGGCTGTAAATCCCAGGGGCCAGCGCCGGGCCGAGGATGTCGGTCACGGTCTCGGTCAGGCGGCTGAAGCGGGTGCTCAGCGCCCGCTCGCTGGGCGCGCCGAGCAGTTCGCGCGCCTGTTCGTTGATCATCAGCACCCGGCCGTCCGTGTCCTGGACGATAACCCCGTCTGGCATCGACTCCAGGATCGCGGTCAGGCGAGCATTCTCCCGGCGCTGGCGGCGCAGCATCGCCCGCAGCGAATCCTGGCGCTGCTGGACTCGATCGGCGTAGACGTCCAGGGTGCGCCCCAGTTCCCCGATCTCGTCCGTGGCGCGCATCCCGGTTCGGGTGCCCAGGTCGCCCCGCGCCAGAGATTCGGTCACCTGCCGCACCTTGACCAGCCGGTTGATGGCCCGCGTGGTCACGGCATAGATTCCCAGCACCACCAGTGCCGCGAACGACGCCATCAGCAGGCTGAAAAGCTGTGCGCTGAGGTTGGTCGCGTAGGGCAGACTGAGGGGCAGGTACAACCCCAGCACCCCCAGGGTTTCCTCCCCCAGCCGGAGAGGCAGATAAGCGGTCTGGAAGCGATAATCGGCGACCGCGACTTCCTCGACCGGCAGCACCCCGGCCGCTGGCGCGCCAAGGGTCTGCCGCACCTGTTCGGCGGACAACCGCAGCCCATCCAGCACGCCGGTGCCGGGGCGAAAGGTCGTCAGCAGCAGCGATCCGGCGTCCGGGCTGTACAGCGCGGTCTGGGCCAGCGCGCTGCCGCGCAGCCCTTCCAGCACGTGCTCCAGCCGCATGCCCACCAACACCTGCCCGACCAGCACCCCCTCCTGGCTGACCGGCCAGATCACGCTCACCAGGTAGCCCTGCACGGTACGCAGAATCCCGGACGTGCCCGTGCGCTGTTCGCGCGGCATGGCCAGCACCAGCGGCTGGCTGCTCAAGTCGCTGCCCGTGCTGACTGCGTAGTCGATCCCCTGATCGAGCGAGACGCGCTGCAAACCAAGCACTTCCCGCCCCGCCCCATCGACCACCACCAGCCCATCGAGGTTGGCAGCCACCGCCGCCGGCTCCAGGATTCTCAGCAGGGTCTCGGCGTCATTGGCCTGGACGGCTTCGGCGACGCCCCGCGTATAGCTAATCCGCGTGGCCTCGTTGACCAGGCGTTCGTACACGGTCTGCATCCCATCCTGCGCGCCGCGCGCCGCGAGCTGAACCTGCCAGACCTGCCCTTCCTGCCCGGCGCGGCTGAGGGTGATCGAAACCACGTAGGTCACGACCATCGCCAGCGCCAGGATCGCGGCGAAGATGGGCACGATCAGCCGCCAGCGCAGCGAGATATAGCCCGGATCGCGCCCAAAGACCTCGGTGCTGTATCCGCGCAGACTGGGTTGGATGTTGGAGAAACGATCGGACTCCATGGTTGTTCTGCCACCCCCCGCACGACAGGAAAGGCATCCGCGCCCGGTTCAGGCGCGGATGCCCTTGGATCATCCCGGCTCTACCGGAAATTGAAACGCAGCTCGTACCGGCCGCTGGAATCGGCGAAACCGCGCACCAGAACGGTATAGGTGCCCGACTGAGGAAGCTGGAACTCCAGCATCGAGTTCAGGCTGCCGCCGAAGTCATCGTTGCTGGCAACCTGACGGTTGCCTGGATCGTACAGCGCCAGGAACGGGTCGAAGTCCGAATCGGTCGCCAGCAGTTCAAGCGTGACGGTATCGCCGCTGTTGCCGCTGAAGGTGTAGGTATGCTGCTCGCCGGCCCGAAGGGCATCGGACTTCCGCTCTCCGCGCGCGATGCTGCCCTTGGCAATCGCATCCGAGGGCAGCAGCGAGTTATCGCCGGAGAAGTTGATGTCGATGCCCTGCGCCTGGAGCGTCTCGACGATTCCCGGCGCGTTGGCTTCCAGCGTCTGGGCCAGCGACTGGAATTCCACCCCGCTGGCCTCCAGCGTCCCCACGACCACGTTGCCCACCGCCGCGATTCCAAACAGCCCGGCCTGGGTGATGGCAAAACAGGCCACACAGCCGCAGATCGCCACCACGCCCACCACCGCCAGCACGATCACCAGCGGGTTGGTGCCCGCCTTGCCGGTCACGCGCGGCGCGCGGGCCGCCCCGGCCGGCGCACCCAGACCACCCTCGTCCTTGCGCTTGCGCGGGGTCGCCGCCGGAGCGCCAAACGGATCCTCGCCGGCGCTGGAAGCCGTGCTGCCAAACAGGTCGTCCGCGGCCAAGGGCTGGCGCTTGCCTGCCGTGCTTCCGGAGGCCGGTGCGCCAAAGGACTGGGCCGGGCCGCCGAAGGGATCGCTCGCCGCGCTGCGACTGCCACTCGGCGTGCCAAAGGTCTGGGCCGGGCTGCCAAAGGGATCGCTGGCCGGGCCAGAAGTCCGGGCGGAGCCAAACAGATCCGCGCCCGCCCCCGCTGCCGGCGACGTCCCCGGCATCAGGTCGGCCAGGTCCTGCGGCTCATCGAAATCGAAGACGTCCTCGGCTGGTTCCGGCTCCGGTTCAGGCTCCGGCGTGGGAGGATGGAGCTGGTTGATCCGCTCCAGCATCTGCCGGGCCTTGTCGTGATCCGGCCGCAGGCGCAGCACGTTCTGGAGGGCTTCCCGCGCGTCGTTAGGATCGTCCAGAGCGTTGGCCAGCAGCCACCAGGCGTTGGCGTTGTCCTCATCCACCCTCAGGATCGGCAGCAAGAGGGCGATGGCTTCCTTGCGTTTTTGGGCTCGAATCAGCTCGTAAGCCTGCTTGAGTTGTTCCTGTACCGGTTCGGACATGACCATTTCCTTTCACATGGTGCCTCTGAAGCGCATTATAGACAAAAGCCAGGGCGCGGGCTAACGGTATGTTAGTCACGGGTTAACAGGAGGGATACCCCCGGTTCTCGAAGCTCAGGGGATCGACCGGCACGTCGTCAATGCGGACTTCATAGTGGATGTGCGGGCCGGTGCTGTTGCCTGTGTTGCCCGTCCAGCCGATCACGCTCCCCGTCCCGATCTGCTGGCCGGTCAGGACGTTGAAATCGCTGAGGTGGGCGTAGTAGGTGATGAACGACCCGCTTTGCAGGATAATGAGATTACCGTATCCGACCGTGCTCCACCCGGCGAAGGTGACTTCGCCGCTGTGCGTGGCGATGACCGGCGTCCCCACCGGCACGCCGAAGTCCACGCCGCTGTGCCAGTAATGAAAGCGCTGAGTCAGGATTCCACCGGTTGGCATACCCCGCGGCGCGCAATTGCTCCCGCCAGGTGGTTCCGGCGCGGGGCCGCCCAACGGCGAAAGCGCCGGGGTCTCGGTCGGGATGATTCCGACGTCGGTCGCCGGTGGGATCGGCGGTTCGGTAGGCATCGGCACGACCACCGGCCCAGGGGTCGGCGTGGTGAGCTGAAACTGGGCGCTGCCCTCCAGCGGCACGTACGCCCCAACCGGCATCACCTCGTCCATCACCACCAGGGGAATGACGTCATAGCGACCCTGGTTGAAGGCCAGCGACTGAATGATCGCCGGATCGACCGGCGCGAAGGGAGTCAGCGGCGGCGCAACGCGCGGCCCCGGGGTCGGCTCCCATAAATAGGGATAGGCCTGCGGGCGGCTCGCCGCCAGGCCAAGCTGCGCGGCCAAGTAGACCGCCCCGGCGACCAGGCCCGCCGCAGCCGCCAGAACCAGGGCCGCGATCAGCCACCGCCGCCAACCGCGGCCAGAATCAGGTTGGTTCATGAGTCATCAGGAGGGCGCGGCGAGTATAAATCCGGGCCTGCGACAGGGCGCTCACTCCGCCCGTATTGTACAGGGAATACAGCAATCGCGCGCACCATCGGCGGCGTATCTGGGTTTTTAATCGCGAGCGTCTTAACGGATGAATGGGTGAATTGACATGGATCCCGAACGCATCTTGAACAGCCTCCCGATGACAACGATCCCGCAGCTTGGCGAGGAATTCCAGCTCCGGCCGCCCGACGCGCAGGCCGTTCTAGCCCCTGTCAGGCGCGTCGCGCTGTTCGCCGAGGCTTTCCTGCCCAAATTTGATGGCGTCTCCAAGACGGCCCTGCTCACCCTGCGCTACCTCCAGCAGACCGGCCGGGAAGTGCTGGTCTTTGCGCCGGATACCGCCCCAACCCGGATCGGCCCCAGCCCGATCATCCCCGTGCCTTCACTCGGCTTGCCGCTCTATCCGGAAAGCCGGCTCGCCCTGCCCAACTTTGCCGTAGGCACCTACCTGGAGGAATTCGAGCCTGACCTGATCCACCTGTTCAGCCCGGTTCTCCTGTCGATGTCGGCCGCCCTGGCCGGACGGCAGCTCGGCATCCCGATCATCGCCAACTACCAGACCGACCTGCCCGGATATGCCGACCAGTACGGGTATCCCCTGCTGAACCCGCCCATCCGGGAGGGCCTGCGCCTGATCCACAACCTGTGCCACCTGACCCTGGCCCCGTCGACGGCCACGATCCGGCAGCTTCGCGCCTGGGGATTCCACCGCGTCCACCGCTGGGGGCGCGGTGTCAACGGCCAGCGCTTCAACCCGGCCCGGCGAAGCGCCGCCTGGCGCGAGCGGCTCCTGGCCGGCCGCCCGAAGGACTCGCTCCTGGTGCTGTATACGGGCCGGTTGGCCCGCGAAAAGCGCCTCGATCTGCTGCTGGACGTGGCCCGCCTGCCTGGCGTCGCCCTGACCATCATCGGCGATGGCGCGCTACGCAAGGAAATCGAGGCCGAATTCTCCGGGACAGCCACGGTCTTCACCGGCTACCTGTTCGGCGACGATCTGGCCCAGGCCTACGCCAGCGCCGACGTGTTCGCCTTCACCGGGACCAACGAGACCTTCGGCCAGGTGGTGCTGGAGGCAATGGCCTCCGGCCTGCCGGTGATCGTGCCCGACCGAGGAGGCGTGACCGACATGGCTCTGCCCGGCCAGACCGGCCTGGTCTGCTCGGAAACCCCGCAAGCCTTCGCCGCAGCGGTGCGCCTGCTGCGCGACAACCCGGCTCTGCGCCAGCGGCTGGCCTGGGGCGCGCGCCAGTACGCCGAAGCCCGCCCCTGGGAAGCGATTATGGCCCAGCTCGAAGGCTACTATGCGCGCGCGGTTCACCTGAACGCGCGCTTTGAGCAACGTTACCCAGGAAGCTGGATGCCACTACCGGTTTGATCGGAGAGAACAGCACGGGTAGCACGAGAGGACACGAAAAACGAGGCACGAAAAAAAGCGCGAGGGTCTCAGCAGCCTGGAACCGGCGACACTCAGGTGGGTAGTCGTATAACGACATGACCCTCTTCATTGGTGTTAGTTCGCCAAGCCATGATTTGAGACTGCAACGCGCTTCTATCTTCAGTATATCACAATATTTCAAGACAAAATCAGACCCGGAATGTAGTCTTTGTCTTCAAAAAGGATAAAACCATGCCAAACCGCAAACGGCTTGCCCTGATCGCCCATGACGGTAAAAAGGCGGATATGGTCGCCTTTGCCCTGCAATACCGCGATATCCTGGCCCAGTTCGATCTGGTCGCGACCAGCACCACCGGCCAGCTCATCGAGGAAAAAACCGGCTTGCCGGTTGCCCGGATGCTATCTGGCCCCAAAGGCGGCGATGCCCAGATCGCGGCCCAGGTCGCCGAAGGGCTGATCGAGGCAGTTTTCTTCTTCGTCGATCCCCTGGGCAAGCATCCGCACGATCCCGACATTCAAGGCTTGCTCCGCATCTGCAACGTCCACAACGTCGCCCTGGCGACCAACATCGCCACCGCCGCGTACATCATGACGGCCAGGGCCCTCCTGCAAGATTAGGGCCGGGTCATCATGATCGCGTCCACGGTGGCCCGCGCCAGTTCCACCGGAATCCGTTCGGCCGCCAGGTAGTTGTCGCGCAGGACGGCCAGGACGTTGTGCATGTGGGCCACCGGGACAACCGGCTGCTCGGCGCTGACCACTGTCTGCCGGTTGGAGACGACCACCACCGCGTACACCGGCACCTGAGCCAGCCCGCGCGCGGCCAGATACGCCCGCAAAGCAGTCACGTCCTGAACGACCTCGTGCGACGGGTTGGGCGTAACCACCGCAAGGGCGCGCCCCTCCTGGCGGAGCCACTGGCCGGCTTCACACACAAAGTTGCCTTTTTTCTCGAAGAAGAAAAAAACCAGCGCCCCGTTGGGGCCGACCAGGATCGCATCGATATACCCGAAGTCGCGCCGGTGGATGTGGCGAATGAAGGTGTAGCGGTAGTCCAACCCCCGCGCCAGGATGTCCGCCATGATCCGGGCTGACTGGTTGTCGGGCGGAATGGTCAGCCCTCGGATCGCCAGCCCGATCCCGACCAGGATCATCACACCCCCGCCCACGATCAGCAGCAGTTGAATCGTGCTGTACCAGCCTGCCCGCGCCACCGGGATAACAATCAACAGCAGGCCCAGCGCGGCCAGTACCAGGCCAATCATCGCGACAACGGCCCCCGCGATCACCAATTGCCGCGCCTGGCGGGCCAGGGCGCGCGCAGGAGAAATACTGTGCATAGACGATGCAGCCTCCGCGCATAACAGACTCGCTGGCCGGTGGAATCCTGTCCCCGCGTGGCTTACGGATGGCGATCCGTCACGTCAGGCCAGACCGGCCGACAGGGACGCGGAACTGTCTTGCGCCGCGACTCGCCGCGATAGCGCGTTCTCCAGGAGCCGCCGAAACTCGTCCGGCTCCGGCAGGGGTTTGTAGAGTAGAAGGTCGGCCCCAGCCTGCGCCATCACTTCTTCTTCCTCGTGCGGCTGAAGGCTGTAGGCCGTGATCAAAGCAATGGCGATGTTCCCCAGGATCGGACTCTGGCGCAGCCGCGCGCCCACTTCCGGCCCGGAGACTTCCGGCAAACGGATGTCCAGAATCGCCAGTTCTGGCAGCTCGGCCTGGACGCGCCCGGCGTCCACATCGTTGATCCAGGCTACCGCCTCGGCGCCGTCGACAAAGGCCACGCCCTCGATCCCCCAGACCTCGAACATTGCCAGCAGGACTTCGTAGATATCGGGCTCGTCTTCGACAACCATCCACGTAGACAAGGGGGTTCTCCTATTGATTGCGATGTTCGGACCGCCGGCCAGCGGTTAGAATCAAACGTACGATCAATAATAAAAGGGAGCGCGCCAAGAGGCAAGCACGTCGCATGATTTCGCCCCATACCCCATAGCATACCGCAATTGAGTTGTGTCCCGCGTCATGCGCTGGTACTATGGTTGCGTAACGGTTAGAGCATTTGTTTGAAATGCAGGGTCATCGTCCGGCCCCCCGACTTGGCCAGCAACAGAAGCCGGGCTACGGCTGATGCTCGACTGGCTGGAGCCTGACCGCCTCTGGCGCTCCAGCCAGTCCGCCGAATTCAACTCAAAGGGTTCGCTGTGAGCCAAAATTCATCCTCACCCGCCTTTTCGGACCAGCAGCGCGAGGCGCGCGGCATCCTGGGATTCGTCAAAGCCCTGGGCACCGCCACGGAGCAGCTCTTTCGCCGCTCCTACCAGAAGCAGCAAGACACCCCACCCCAGCCCGCCGTAGCCGAGTCCGGCCAGGACCGGCTGCGCCAGGAAATGCAGACCCGCGAAGCCGAGGTCGCTCATCTGACCGCCGTGCTGGAAAGCATCGGCGAGGGTGTCATCATGCAGGATGTCAACGGGCGCATCATCATGATGAACGAAGCCGCCCGCACGATGCTCGGCGGCCAGCGCGCCTTCTGGGAGAGCGAGCTTTCCCGTCTGTTCGAGAAGTCGCTCAGCATCAAAGACCTCAAGAGCGAGCTGGAGCCGCTGGGCGATCCGGTCCGGGTCGAGATCAACAACCGCATCCTGGGCGCTCAGCTCGCCCTGGTTGCCGACCGGGAAGGCCACCGCTTTGGCTCCGTGATCGTCCTGCGCGACGTCACTCGGGCCACCCTGGCCGAACGCCTCAAGGACGATTTCATCACCCAGGTTTCGCACGAACTGCGCACCCCGCTGACCGCGATCAAGGGCATGAGCGACGTGCTGCTCAAGCAGCCCCCCGATCGCCCCCCGAACCGGCGCTTCCTGGAAGCCATCAGCCGCAATGTCGACGTGCTGGATCGCATGATCGTCGAACTGCTGGACATCTCGGAGATCAGCAACGGCACGTTCGCCGTCCGCCGGGACGAGCTTGACCTGGACGAGCTGGTCTGGAGCGTAATTCGCGGTCTGCGCCCGCGCTGGGAGCGCGCCGGGCTGGAAGTGCACGTCATCAACGCTCGCCAGGAGAAAACCACCATCCTGGGCGATAACCGCCGCCTGCGCTGGGCGCTGGGCCACCTGCTGGAGAACAGCATCAATTACACTCTCAAGGACGGCAGGGTCACTTTCTGGCTCGGCGAGGTGACGCCGCAGGGCCGCGTCCTGATCCGGATCGAGGATACCGGCGTCGGGATCAGCGAGGTCGATCTGCCCCAGATTTTCAACCGCTTCTACCGGGGCCAGGCCCGCACTCCCTCCGGCAAGACGATCGACCCGCGCGGGCTGGGTCAGGGCCTGTTCATCGCGCGCGCCGTGGCGGAGGCGCATCGCGGGTATCTGAGCGTGGACAGCAAGGTCGGCGTCGGATCGATCTTCACCCTGGCCCTGCCGATCGCCGGCAGCCCGCTGCTCGAGATGGAACCGCCCGTCGATGCCGACGCCACCGCCCCCAGCCGGTCCCTGGAGCTGGCGCCCGGCCAATCCGACGAGCCGGAGGATTAGGAACAGACCGGAGGGCGCGGCGGACATCCTCCCTGCGCAGCATACTGTCACGAGGAGACTGCCTTGACACCGATTGGCGCGTTCACATTCGTCCTGCACAGCCATATGCCCTACGCTCGCCTGGCCGGCCGCTGGCCGCATGGCGAGGAATGGGTGCATGAAGCCATCGCCGAAACCTACATTCCCCTGCTCGATGCCCTGACCGACCTGGCCGAGCAGGCCGTCCCCTACAAGATCACCATCGGGATCACCCCGATCCTGGCCGAGCAGCTCGCGGACGCGGACATCCTCGATCACTTCGAGGTTTACATCAACGAGAAGATCGCGGCCGCCCAGGCGGACATTCCGCGCTTCAAGGGGCAGGCACCCCGGCCGGAAGTCCCCGTGAACCCGACCGCCCAGGCAGCGGTCCGGCTCGGCGTGGAAGAAGAGGCCGCCCGCCAGGAAGCGGTCCCCACCTCCGAAGCCGACCCGCACATGGCGTTCCTCGCCGAGTGGTACCTGGCCTGGTTCGAGAACATCAGGCGCTCCTTCGTCGAGCGCTTCGGGCGCGACCTGATCGGCGCGTTCAAGCGCCTTCAGGACGGCGGCTATGTGGAGATCGTCACCTGCGCCGCGACGCATGGCTACCTGCCCTTGCTTGGCACGGATTCGGCCATCTATGCCCAGCTTCGCACCGGGATCGCCAGCTACCAGCGCCTGTTCGGGCGGCGTCCGACCGGCATCTGGCTGCCCGAATGTGCCTACCGCCCGGCCTACTTCACTGAGAACGGCGTGCTGCGTCCCGGAATCGAGCGTTTCCTGGCCGAGCAGGGCATCAAGGTCTTTTTCAGCGAGACGCACACCATCACCGGCGGGCAGCCCGTCGGCGTCGCAGCGGGCGACGTGATCGGCCCGTATGGCGTGATCAAGCGCCGCTACCTGATCCCGGCCGCCAGGGTCGCGCCGGAGCGGCACGCCTCGACCTTCGAGGCCTACTACGTCAGCGATACCACCGGCGGCCTGGGCGCCGAGCAGCATTCGGGCGTCGCGGCCATCGGCCGCAACAACCGCACCGGCCAGCAGGTCTGGAGCGCCGAATGGGGCTACCCCGGCGATCAGGACTACCGCGAGTTTCACCGCAAGGATCACGTCAGTGGCATTCAGTACTGGCGCGTCACCGGTCCCCGCATCGACCTGGGCGGCAAGGACGCCTACCATCCCGACTGGGCCACCTTCAAAGTCCAGCAGCACGCCGATCACTACGCCCACCTGGTGGAGCAGGAACTGCGCGCCTACGCCCAGGGTTCCGGCAAGTTCGGTCTGATCGCCTCCAACTACGACACCGAGTTGTTCGGCCACTGGTGGTTCGAGGGCGTGAACTGGATTCGCGAAGTGCTGCGCCGGCTGGCCGCTAATCCAAACGTCGAACTGACGACAGCCAGCCGCCACATCGAAACCCACCCACCCACGGAGGTGCTGCACATCCCCGAAAGCTCGTGGGGTGCGGGCGGCAACCATTTCACCTGGGATAACAGCGAGACGCACTGGATGTGGGCCCCGATTCACGAGGCCGAGGCGCGCATGGAGGCCCTGGTCGCCGCAAACCCGGACCCCGATGACGTCACCCTGGGCGTGCTGGAACAGGCCGCCCGCGAGCTGCTCCTGCTGGAAAGCTCCGACTGGCCGTTTCTGGTGACCACCGGCCAGGCGCGCGAATACGCCATCCAGCGCTTCAGCCAGCACACCGAGCGCTTCAACCAGTTGGCGGAAAGCGTCGAGCGCGGCCACCCGGATGGCGGACTTGCCACCCGCTACTGGGAGCTTGACCGGGTCTTTCCGGAGATCGACTATCGCTGGTGGGCGCACCGCCAGCCGCCGCCCAAGCCGTAGGAAACGCCGGGAATGCGATTTGCCCTGCATCCCCGGTTAGACAATACTGTCCCGCAGATGGATGGGTCGCAGATAAGAGGTTTCGGCCATGAACGTGCTCTTTGTCGCCGCAGAAGCAGCACCTTTCGCCAAAACCGGCGGTTTGGGAGATGTGGTCGGCAGCCTGCCCAAAGTCCTCCGCCAGCATGGCGTGGACGCGCGGGTGCTGATCCCCCAGTACGGCGTGATTCCCTGGGACAAATACGGCATCCAGCCGCTGTTCAACTTCAAGCTCCCCCGCCGTCCGGGGACGTCCGACGTGTTCATCTCCACGACGGAATATGAAGGGGTCCCAATCTACTTTCTGCGAGCATGGCCCTATTTCGGGGACGACACGTCGATCTACACCACCGTCGAGTGGGATATCCCGCGCTACATCTTCTTCTGCCAGGCCGCGCTGGGGACGGCCTGGGAGTTGGGCAACCGTCTGAATTGGTTCCCGGATGTCTTCCACGTCCACGACTGGCACGCCGCCCTGATTCCCTTCCTGATCCACGAGAGTCGTTATCACGAACGCTGGGCGCGCACGGCCAGCATGATTACCATCCACAACCTGGGCTACCAGGGCTGGGACGCTGGTGGCTGGCTGTGGGAAGCTGGAGTGCCGGGCCGCCAACAGCCCGATCTGGTCTACCAGGACAAGGCCGACAACCTGTTCGCCATCGGATTAGCCTATGCCGACGCGCTGACCACGGTCAGTCCGCGCTACGCGGACGAAATCCAATACCCGCGCTTTGGCGAGGGTCTGGAGGGCATCATCCGCGCCCGCCAGCGCGATTTGTTCGGCATCCTGAACGGGATCGACACCGCCAGGCTCGATCCCAAGACCGATCCGGCCCTCGTCCAGAACTACGACGCCGACAGCCTGAACAAACGAATCGAGAACAAGCGCGCGCTCCAGAAGGAATGCGGGCTGGAGGTCCGGGATGACGTCCCCCTGATTGGGATTGTCTCGCGGCTGGTGGAGATGAAAGGCATGGACCTGGCCGTGCCCGCCATGCGCCATCTGCTCGCCAGCGAGGATGTCCAGTTCGTCGTACTGGGCACGGGCAAGGACACGATCGAGCAGGAGCTATGGCTGCTCGGTCATCACTTCCACTGGAAGGCACGCGCGTTCATCACCTTCGACGCCGCCCTCGCCCAGCGCATCTACGCCGGCAGCGACCTGTTCCTGATGCCCAGCCGCTACGAGCCGTGCGGCATCGGCCAAATGGTCGCCATGCGCTATGGCGCGCTGCCCGTCGTGCGGGAGACGGGCGGCCTGGCCGACACGGTGGAGAACTACGACGATGCCGCCGCCGACTACGGCACCGGATTCCGCTTTCTGTGGGAAACCCCCGATGCCGTCCTGGGGACGCTGCGCTGGGCCATGTACACCTTCCGCCACCGGCGCGAAGCCTGGGAGCGGATGCAAGACCGGGCGATGCGACTGGACTTTAGTTGGGATGCCAGCGCCAAAACGTATATCGAGCGGTACGAACGGGCCCTGGCCAAACATCGCGCCTGAGACCCTGCAAGTAAATCGCTTTTTTGTCCGCTGCCACACGGGAGCTAAAAAGGAGAGCGTGCCTTGAGAGTCAGAGCCGTCATCCTGGCCGGCGGGGAAGGTACCCGTCTGAAAGTCTTGACTGTGAAACGCGCCAAACCCGCGGTCCCCTTCGCGGGCAAATATCGTATGATCGACTTCCCGTTGAGCAACTGCGTCAACTCCGGCATCTTCGACGTGATCGTCCTGACGCAGTACCGCCCGCACAGTCTGAACGAGCACATCGCCCGCGGCCGTCCCTGGGACCTGGACCGGTCCTTCTCCGGCGGCGTGCAGTTGCTCCAACCGTACAAGGGCCACTATGACACGGACTGGTACGTGGGCACAGCCGACGCCGTCAACCAGAACCTGAATTTCGTACGGCGCGGCAACCCGGATTACATCCTGATCCTGTCCGGCGATCACGTCTACGAGATGGACTACAACCGGCTGATCGAATGGCACCAGGCGCACGAAGCCGATGCCACCGTCTGCACGATCCCGGTGCCCATGGACGAAGCCAGCCGGTATGGCATCGTCGACATCGACAACGAGTACCGGGTGCGCAGCTTCGTCGAGAAGCCCGCCAACCCGCCCGGCAACCTGGCAAACATGGGCGTCTATCTGTTCAGTCTGGACGTGCTGGAAAAATACCTGGAGGAAGATCGCCAGATGCGCGGTTCTTCCCATGACTTCGGGAAGGACATTCTGCCGCGCATGGTCGCCAGCGACCTGCGCGTCTTCGCCTATCCCTACAACGGCTACTGGATCGACGTCGGGACGGTCGATGCCTATTGGGCGGCCCACATGGACCTGCTGGAGACGCCGCCTTCTCTGGACCTGAACGACCGCACCTGGATCATCCATACTCGCAGCGAGGAACGCCCCTCGGTTCACATCCACAGCGGAGCCAACATCATCAACAGCATGATCACCGACGGCACCGTCGTTGCCAGCGGCGCAACCGTCGAACGCTGCGTGGTTTCGCCCGGCGTCTTCATCGGCCCAGGGGCCGTCGTCCGCGATTCGATCATCATGACCGACACCTATATCGATGCCGGCGCGGTCGTGGAACGCTGTATCATTGACAAGTACGTCCACGTGGGAGCCAACGCGCACGTCGGCGATGCAAAGTCCACGGTCGGCGATCTGGGCCTCACACTCATTGGCAAGAACACCGAGATTCCGCCCGATTTTCGCATTGGCCGGAACGTCGTGCTGGGAACCGACTTCAGCGAAGCGAAACTGCTCAAACGCTTCCCGGACAAGGTTATCCCTGCCGGGGCGGAAATCGAATAAAACGAACGGGGCGCTCGGTGGAGCGCCCCGATTCTATTAGGTCAGCACGACCGAATTGTCGCCGCCGTATGGATTGGGCACATACCGGTCCGCCCGCCAGTCGTTTTCCCACCGGTCACCATCCAGCAGATAGCGAAACTGGTATGCCTTTCCGGGGGCCAGTTCCAGAGTCACGGTGAAACGGCCATCCTTGAGCCGGCGCATGGGAGTCGCGTCGTCCGTCCAGGCGTTGAAATCACCCACCAAGGAGGCGCTCCTGGCGCTGATTTCGCGTGGCACCTCGAACGTGACTTTACACACGGGCTTACTCTTGAGGGCTTGCTTCTTCAACATCCCAAAACTCCTTTAAGATGGCAGCAACTGGGCGGCCCATCCATCGGACCGCCCCAGCCATCGGCTTACACAACACAGGCAACCCAACAGAAACAATCGATTCTTCAAGCCTGTTTACCTGGAGTCTAACCGTTTTCCAATCAGATTTGAATCGTCAAACTAAGGGAACTATTTCGTAAACCTTGTCCAAGCAGCTTGCTTGACCCACCTAGCCCCGCAGGCTATCCTCTTACCCGCTGTGGTTCGTCCACTCTGATTGGAGCAGCTCATGATCCGACCTATTACGACGGTGAATGTGGCCCCCAAGCTGCCGGCCAGGATTGAACGCCTGCTGGAACTCGCCTTCAACCTGCGCTGGAGTTGGGATCACGATGCGATCAACCTGTTTCGCCGGCTGGATCGCGAACTCTGGGAAAAGGTCAACCGCAACCCGGTTGAACTGCTCGGCACGATCGCTCAGGACAAGCTGGCACAGGCGGCGGGGGACGAAGCCTTCATGGCCCACCTCGACCGTGTGTGCCAGGACTTCGACCAGTACATGAATGCCCACAACACCTGGTTCCGTAAGAATCACGGGGACTTCGACAAACCTTACATCGCCTATTTCTCGGCCGAGTTTGGCCTGACCGAATGCTTGCGTAATTACTCAGGCGGTCTGGGAGTCCTCAGCGGCGACCACCTGAAGAGCGCCAGCGATCTCGACCTCCCGATGGTGGGAGTCGGCATCCTCTACCAGGAAGGGTACTTCCGCCAGTACCTCAGCGCTGATGGGTACCAGCAGGAAGACTACCCGATCAACGATTACAGCACGCTGCCCGTGACCCGCGTGCTGGACGCGGATGGCAATGTCCTGAAGATCAAGGTGCCGATGCCCAACCGCGAGATGACTGCCCAGATCTGGCGCGTCCAGGTGGGCCGCATCCCGCTCTTCCTGCTTGATTCCAACCTGCCGGAAAACATCGAGGAAGACCGCGACCTGACCGACCGGCTGTACGGCGGCGACCGCCGCACCCGCATCCGCCAGGAAGTCCTGATGGGCATCGGCGGCATGCGCGCGCTCGAAGCGATGAACCTGCGCCCGGTGGTCTGCCACATGAACGAAGGCCATTCCGCGTTCCTGTCGATGGAGCGCATCCTGACCCTGATGCGCGAACAAGGATTCGACTTCTGGTCGGCCTTGCAGATCACCAACGCAGGCAACGTCTTCACAACCCACACCTCCGTCCCCGCCGGGTTGGAGCGCTTTGGCTTCGACCTGATCGACGAGCATTTCACGCCCCTGTTCAAGGAATTGGGCCTCACCCGTGACCAGTTCCTGGACCTCGGCCGCGAGAACATGGGCGGTTACGAGTTGTATTCCATGCCCGTCCTCGCGCTCAAGGTCTCCGGCGCATCCAACGGCGTGTCCGTGCTGCATGGCCGGGTCAGCCGCGAAATGTGGCAGTGGATGTACCCCAAACTGCCGGTCAAGGAAGTCCCGATCGGCGCGGTCACCAACGGCGTCCACACCCTGTCCTGGACCAGCCAGGAGATGGCCCTGCTCTTCGACCGGTATCTGGACCCCGCCTGGCGCGAGCGGCCGGACGATCCCAAGGTCTGGGAAGGCATCGACCGCATCCCGGACTCGGAGCTGTGGCGCACCCACGAGCGGCGGCGCGAGCGCCTGGTGGCCTTTGCCCGCCGGCGGCTGCGCGATCAGCTCACCCGGCGCGGAGTCTCGCAGACCGAAATCACTGCCGCCGACGAGGTGCTCAATCCGGACGCTCTGACCATCGGCTTCGCGCGCCGTTTCGCGACCTACAAGCGCGCGACCCTGCTCTTCCGCGACATGGACCGTCTGGCCCACATCCTCAACGATCCGGAGCGTCCGGTTCAGATCATCTTCGCCGGCAAGGCGCATCCCCACGATCTGCCCGGCAAGGACATGATCAAGGCGATCGTGTCGCGGGCGCGCTCGCCGGAGTTGCGCAACAGCATCGTCTTCCTGGAAAACTATGACATGGGCATTGCCCGCTCGCTGGTTCAGGGCGTGGACATCTGGCTGAACACCCCCCGCCGCCCCAAGGAAGCCAGCGGCACCAGCGGCATGAAGGTCATCTATAACGGCGGGCTGAACGCCAGCATCCTGGATGGCTGGTGGGCCGAAGGCTACGATCCGTCGCTCGGCTGGCGCATCGGCCGCGGTGAGGAATACCCGGAATCGGATTGGGAGCTTCAGGACTTCATCGAGAGCCAGGCCCTGTACGATATGCTGGAGCAGGACCTCGTCCCGCTGTTCTACCGGCGCGGCCGGGACGGCGTCCCGCACGACTGGGTCGCCAAGATGAAGAACTCAATGCGCACGCTCAGTCCAACCTTCAACACGCATCGCATGCTGCGCGAATACACGGAAAGCTACTACATCCCGGCCCGCGATCGCTACCTGGGGCTGACCCAGCCGGACAAGACCAGCAGTCAGGATTATCTGGACTGGTGGCGGCGCGTCAACAACGAATGGCGGCGCGTGGAAATCCGCGACGTCCATACCTCCTCCGATCAGCTCAGCGTCGGGGATGATCTGACCGTCCGGGCCAGAGTCGCCCTGGGCAGCCTTACCCCGGAGGAAGTGAAAGTCCAGCTCTACTACGGCCGCCTGGACACCAAGGGGTTGATCGAGGACGGCGAGGCGACCGACATGGCGTTCAAGGGCCGCCTCGATGACGGCAGCTACGACTTCAGCGTCTCGATCAAGTATGCCGCCAGCGGCGAACGCGGCCTCTCTGTCCGCGTCGTGCCCTACCACGTTTCCCTGGACAATCCCCTGCACTTCGGCATGGTTCGCTGGGCAGCCGAATAATTCGGCCGTGCCATCTCTCATCGAACAAAAAACCCCCGCCAAACGCGGGGGTTTCTTTTTTCAGCCGACCAGCCGGTTAGTTTTCGCGCACGATCCGGCCCAGGTCACGCAGCTTGGGCATCTGCCCGGACAGCAGCGTATTCACCCGGAAAAGCCGCGCGGACAGCCAGATCGTCCCGACGGCAGTCAGAGCGACCAGGGCCAGACTGAGCAAGACTTCGATCAGCGGCACCTCGCCCACCGCCAGCCGCTGGATCATCCCCATGGGCGCGGTCACCGGGAACAGGCTCAGGAAGACCGGCAGGCCCGCGTTCGGCGACTCGGCGAACAGGGTCGTGAAGTAGATGGGCAGCATGGCCGGCAGCGTGACGATCACGGCCATCTGCGGCCCTTCCTTCATCGAGGGCGACAGCGCACCGATCGAGGCATACGCGCCGCCATACATCAGGTAGGCGAGCACGAAGTACAGCAGGCACCAGACCAGCATCATGGGTGGGATGCTGATGCTCGCCAGGGCCGGAGTCAGGGTACCCAGTCGCCCCAGGATGTAGATCACCGCGATCGACCAGCACAGAATCTGGAGGAATCCCAGCAGTCCGGCCGCCAGCACTTTCGCCGCCAGCAGCGGCAGCGGGCGGATCGTCGACAGGATGATCTCGACCATCTTGTTTTCCTTCTCTTCGAGCACGTTCTGCATCAGATAGCCCGCACCGAAGAAGGTCGAGAATCCCAGCAAGAGCGCGAAGACATAAACCAGCAGGAAGGACGCCCCTTCATCCTTGACGATCGCGGCCCCATCCTCGGCGGAGACCCGATGTTCCCGCACCAGAATATCGCTATCCAGGCGCGTGACCAGGTCCCGGTCCACGCCCTTCAGCAGGGTATTCATCAGGAATGAACGGAACATGCTGTCGGCGGCCATGCTGCTCATGCCAAAGTTGTCGGCATAGCGCTTGATCGCGCCGGTGTTCATGTAGTCCGCGGAGATGACATACACCGTATCCACGTCGCCAGCATCCATCGCAGCGTGGGCCTCGTCTTCCGTCGCGTAGGAAGTCATCAGCCCGCCCGCCGAGAAGAGGCCCGGCTCGCCAAAGAGACCGCTCAGGTCGACATAGCCGATCTTCTCGATCTTGGAGTCTTCCTCCTCCGCCGAAGTCTCCTCCGGAGGACGGCTGGCCTGCCAGTCCTGGTAGGCCTGGATGCCAAATACGATCAGCACGGCCAGCACCGGAATACCGAGCGTGGTAAACAGATAGGATCGCCGCCCGCCGATACGCAGCAGCTCGAACTTGAAAACCTGGAACAACTTACTCACGTTACACCCCCTCCCGTGACTGGGCGGCAGACACCATCGTCTGCCCACCCTGACGCAGCGCCGCGATGATCTCGCGCACCGTAAGCCGCTTGCCGTACATCAGCAGGCCCAGCCGGAACACACGGGCAGCCAGCCAGACCGTCGCCACCACCGTCACCGCCAGGAGCGCCACGCTCACGATGATCTCCCAGACCGGCACGGTTGTCATCGGCATGCGCATCAGCATACCCACCGGTGAGGTCAGCGGGAAGATGGAGAAGAAGACCGGCAGAGGCCCATTCGGGTCCTCCATGAATGTGATGAGCAGGGCCATCGGGAGGACGGTCAGAATGGTGAAGAACCCGGCGAACTGCTGGCCTTCACGCTCGGCCGTAACCGACGCGCCCACGCCCGCCATCACCCCGCTGAAGAAGAAGTAGCCCAGCACCAGGTACAGCAGCCCCAGGATGATGATATCCGGCGTGAAGCGGACGCCCGACAGGAAATCCGCGACATCCTTCGACTGGCCGCTGATGATCAGCGCGCCAGCGCCAAGCCACAGGCCGACCTGCGTCAAGCCGAGCAGGCCCAGACCCAGCACCTTGCCCCACAGCATTTGCAGCGGCGTGCAGCTCGTAAGCAGGATTTCCATCATGCGGTTTTCTTTTTCTTCCACCACGCTTGACATCAGGAACTGCGAGGTGGTGTTGACCGCCATCAGGAACACAAAAGCCAGGATGAACGGCGCCATGAAACGGCCCATGAAGGCCGCTTCGCCTTCCATCTCGCCGCCGGTCGCGGCATCCACCATCGTCACGACCATGGGCGTGCGAATGCGATCCAGCGGCACGGTCTCCGGCACCAGCCGGGCCAGATTGGCGTGGATGAAATCCTCGAACTGATTCTCGATCCCATCGGGGACGCCATCCAAACCGTACGCGTCGACCTCGCCCGCGCTGCTCATGAAGTTGGGAGTCACCACGAAATAGGCCCCGATTTCGCCATCGAGCAATGCCCGATGCGCTGTTTCCTCGTCCGGGAAGGCGACATATTCCTCCGGCTTCTCGACCGGATTCTCCAGGATGCCGGCCTCGTCGACGTAACCGATCTGGCCGAGCTGGCCGGTCTGCGTCACGGAGGTTTCCGCCAGGTTGATGATGATGAACATCAGCACCAGCGAGAAGATCGGGACGCCAAACGCCGAGAACAGAAACGAGCGGCGCTTGAAGTTGAACAGATATTCACGCCGGGCAATGAGCCAGATCTTATCCATGGTTGTTGCCGTTCCTTCCTGCCACCTGGATGAAGATATCCGTCAGGCTGGGCACCGCCAGCGCGAAGCTGCGCACCTTATGAACCGGGCTGGCCGCGAGCGCCTGCATCATGTCGTCGCTGGTCACCCCATCCTTCAGATGCAGGGTGTACTCCCGCCCGAACTCGTCCACATCCACCGACTTGACGCCGGGCAGGGCCGCCCAATCGCCTTCGCCCTCGACTACCACGGCATTTTCGGCGAACCGGCTCCGCACCTCGTCCACAGGGCCATACAACACCCGGCGGCCATGATCGATCATCAGCAGGCGGTGGCCCATTTCCTCAACCTGCTGCATCTGGTGGGTGGACATCAGCACCGTCGTCCCGTTCCGGCTCAAGTCGATCACCATATCCTTAAGCGTCTGGGTATTAACCGGGTCCAGGCCGCTGAAAGGTTCGTCGACGATGATCAGCTCCGGGTTGTGCAACAGCGTGGAGATAAACTGCACCTTCTGCGCCATACCCTTGCTCAGCTCAGTCAGCTTCTTCTTCTGGTATTCACCCAGATCGACCTGCTCCAGGAGCTGAATCGCGCGCCGGCGCGCGTCCGCCTGGGACATGCCCTTCAGCCCGCCCAGGTAGCCGAGCAAATCGACCAACGGCACGTTGCGATACAGACCGCGCTCTTCGGGCATGTAGCCGATATGGTCCTTGATTTCTTCGGTCAGCGCCCCCCCCAGGACGGCGATCTGCCCTTGATCGGGCTTCAGGATGTCCAGGATCATACGCATCGTGGTCGTCTTGCCCGCGCCGTTGGGGCCTAGAAAGGCGAAAATCTCGCCGCGCTGGACCTCGAAGCTCAAGGCATCGACCGCCACGTGCGTGCCGTACTTCTTGGTAACTTCCCGTACCTCGATAACATGCTCACGATTCATTGGTCTCCCCCATTTGAAAGAATGAGCCTGTAGTTTTCCGCTAAGAGGTTAGTTTGAATGCTCTCTCAAACTCATCGCGGCCACGAGTATCATAGCATACCGATCCCCAAAAACAGCCCCCAAAAGAAAGGGGGCTGTCTGTTCAAACCAACCAATCTGCGCGGCCCACTTCCGGCCGCCGGTCTACTCCGTCGCGGCAGCCGTCGGCGTCGCCAGCGCATTCAGCGCCTCGTTCATGGCCGCCTCGAATTCCTGGAGGTAGGGCGCGACATCGCCCGGCTGGGGATCGGCGGGCGCGATCTCGCGCCAGACGTCGTCGATCGTGACTGCCCGCACTTCGGCCCGCAGCCAGTTCTGGAAATGCATGGCCTTGGCTTCGTCATACTGCTCCGGCGTGAGCATGTTGACCGTCCGCTCGGTCACCATCCCAATGTGATAACCATGCTCGGTCTGCACCGGCCCAAAGACCTCGTTCAGTCCGGCTCTGAGGGCCGCGTCGGCCAGCGCATCCGGAAGCTGGCTGCGCGTCACCAGGCCCAGGTCGCCCCCGTCACCCTTCGCGCTCGGATCGGTCGACACCGCTGCCGCCAGCGCCGCGAAATCTTCCCCGGCTTCCAGGCGGGTCAGCACGTCCCGCGCTTCCGCCTCCGTGGCCACCAGAATGTGGCGCGCCCGCACCTGATCCCGCTGGCGACCGGCGACCACCAGCACGACGTAGCCATCCGCCGCGGCAAACGGGCCGACCACATCCCCCGACTCCGCGCCATACACCGCTTCGCCGATCACTTCGGGGAAGTCCTCCTCGGTCACGAATCCCATGTCGCCATCACTCTCCGGCGCGACGGAAAGCTCCGCGATCAGGTCCTCCAGCGCCGCCCCGTCGCGCAGGCGGGTGATGGCGTTCTCGGCCTCGGCTTCCGTCGCCGTCACAAGACGTTCGACGTGGACTGCCATGTGCTCGTCCGTCACCTGGACGATGTGGAAGCCATAATCGGTCTCGACCGGCCCCACCAGGGCCCCGATCTCCGCTCCAAACGCGGCTGCCTCGAAAGCAGGAAGCATCTCCCCGGTCCCGAAGAAGCCCAGGTCGCCGCCGTTGCCCCGCGCGCCTTCATCCAGCGAGCGTTCCGCCGCCAGCGTGCCGAAGTCGGCTCCCTCCGCCAGCAGCCGCTTGACCTCCAGGGCCTCGGCCTCGGTCGCCAGCAGGATGTGATGCAGATCGAATGCCTGGATATCGACCTCGGTCTCAGAGCCAACTGCTTCCAGAACAGTCTGCTGCTCGCTGCGAACGGTGAGCATGAAGCGCAGGTCGGCCTCGCCGAGGTCGCTAAACGCGGACAGGCGCTGCATGAAATCGGCCTTCAGCGCGTCGAAGTTGTCTGGCAGCGTTCCGCCGCCGTTGGGGCCTTGTTCCACGTTGAGCAGGCGCAGCCACAGGTTGTTCAACAGTCCAGGGCTGGGCGGCAACTCGCGATCCACGAACTCGCGGTGCATGATCCGTTCCTGGAGCATGCGGGTCAGCACGTTCTCGGCGAAGCCTTCGGCGTCGCTCAGAGTGTATAGATAGCCAATCACCGTCGGGGTCATGGTATTGTTCGGGTCGCGGATGTCGATCGCCTCCACCCCGGAGATTTCCGCGATCTGGCGCAGAGTCTCCAGCGCGAACCAGCGCTCGAAGCGAACCCGGTTGCGGAACTCAGCGACGGTGATGTCATGGCCCGCCACGCTGGCAATCACCCTATCCGGGGAGACAGCGGGGTCGTCGGTGGGCCGCACGTAGGGAACCACGGTCGAGGTGGGCTGCGCGGTGACTCCGGCCGTGGCCGTCTCGGTCGCGTAGAACGCCGTGGCAGCGGCTTCGGTCTCCGCGGCGCCTTCGATGACAACCACGGGGCGCTGCGACGACGTGCACGCGCTCAACCCTACGAAGAGGACAATCAGCCATCCCAGGCGGATCGTGGGTTTCAGCATGGAATTTCATCTCTCCAACGGTAACGGCAGCGAACGAAAAAACGGGGCAGACGCGGAACGCCTACCCCCCCAGGAATCACATTGCCTTCAGCCGACCAGCCTACTCCAGCATGCGCGCTTCCAGGCTCATCGTCATCCGCCATTCTGCGCCTGGCTGAAGGGCCAGGTCCCACAGGTGCACAAAAACGGTGCCCTGGTAATCCCGCTCAAAACCGGCTTCCGACAGCGTGACGGTCTCCAATGGGAAGCGCCACAACGTTGCCGGCTCGGAAAGCGCCACCTGAACGCGCAGGTTGCGGATGCGCGTGGTGGTCTGGTATTGGGCGATGCGCTCGTGTGCGGCCACCTCAGTCAGGGCGGACGGACGCCCACCGGTTTCGAAGGTGCAGTAATCCGGGCTGTCCCCCGCGTCGAAAGCCAGCGCCGTTTCCACGCCGAAACGGACGCTCAGCACCCGGTCGGAGCGATTGCGCACGACGTACACGACCTTCATGGTCTCCAAGCCTTGCACCAGCTCGAACTGCTTGACCACCTGCACCGGCAGGTGATCGCCGCCCACCCAGACATGCCCGTCGCGGGCGAGCTGGATCGATGCCGTCTTGCCGTCCGACTTCCATTCCGCCTCGTAGGGCAGGATCACGAAATCGCCCTGCTCCGGGAAGGCGGAGTGATAGAAGCCGTCGAGCGTGGCATCCTCGCGCAGGAAATGGTCAATGAACGAGCCGCGCCGGTACCAGTCCGCGATCAGGTAGCGCTCGATTCCGCGCTCCTTGACTCGCACGAGATCGCTGCGGGCCGGGTCGGCGCGCTCGGCCTCGTCCACGACGATGATCCGGTTCTCGGCCGCCGCGGCCAGCAAGTCCTGGTGGTAGCCTTCGTCCCGGCGAGTCATCAGGTTGAGCAGGTTGTAGCGCGCCGGACGGTGATCCCATTCGCGCAGGGCGCCGCCCCGCGCCAGGTCCCACATCATGTAGAACGGCTGCCCACTGAGCACCAGGTCGGCGCGACTGTCGAGGTCGAAGTCGACCTGCTCCACCGTGAGGGCCTGATCGTCCTCGCTGGCCAACATTTCCGCCGCGATCAGGTTGGCGTAGTTGGTCACGCGGAAGTGGAACAGGTAGATGCCCCCGAACAGGCCGTGCCAGTAGGCGTCATTGCTCTGGGCCGCCCACAGCAGGTCTAGCGCCAATCGCTTGTCCGGCCCTTCCGGCATCGCATGCACCGTCTGGCTGACGCGCAGCATCCGCTTGTGCATGTGGTTGATCTCTTCGTACTTCACCATGAAGTTGCGCCACAGTCCGCCCCGCAGGAAACGCAAGATCAGTCGATTGGCATCGCGCTCCAGGTCTTCCCGCAGGTTGGACAGTTCGTAGGCCCGCGCGGGTGGCAGCGACCACTCCCCCATCTCCATGTAGCTGGCCGAAGGAAGGTAAGCCCGCCCCAGGGCGGCGTAGTGATCCAGGAAATAGGATGGCGTCGTGGTATGCAGCCAGTCCCGGTTGGACTCCAGGGCCTGGAACAGGCGCTCCATGTAACCCGATTCCCAGCAGTGCCGGAATGTCTCCGGCCAGACCCCGAACTTTTCGCCGTCATCGGCCATCACCGCCAGCTTGGGCTGGAAGGTGCGCAGCTCCGAACGGTACTGCTCGCGCAGCCATTCGATGTTTTCCTCGACGGACTTCCAGGGAATGGTATAACGCAGGTGCATGAGCGAGGGGAACACCGCGACGGTCTTGCCCTGCTCTTCGGTCATGAAGTACCCAAACAGGTCGCGCTCGCGGTCGAAGCCCACCGTCTCGAACAGGGTATCGTCCGCGACCACATACTCGACCCCGACTTCCGCCAGCGGCTTGACCAGATAGGGGTCCCAGACGCGCTCGGCCAGCCACAGCCCGCGCGGCGTGGCGCCAAATGTCTTCTGGATCGTCTCCGTCAGCTTACGAATCTGTCCGAATTTGTCGACATCCGGCAAGGAAACCAGGATCGGCTCGTAATAGCCCCCGGTCAGGATTTCCACCTGACTGCGGGCCACGAGGGTCTTCAGGCGCTCCAACAGCTCCGGATGGTGCTCCATCAACCAGTCCAGCAGACTCCCGGAGACGTGCAGCGCGACGTGTACGCCGGGATGCCGTTCCAACAGATCAACCATCGGCAGGTAGGCCGATTCGAAGGCATGCTCGTTGACAAAGTCGAAGTTGCCGACGGGTTGATGAGTGTGGAATATCAGCGAAAGAAACATTGGATTCGACATGGACTCACCCCGTAACAGGAGACGCTTTAGAGCGGCGGGCATTGTAACACATCCAGGCCCGTCAAGGCGAACCCGCCGTGGTGTTTGTACACCTCAGGACTATATCCCCACGCTTCCGGAGATGCCTTGAACGGCTGAAACGAGGAAGCCTATCGCAATGAGCAGCAATATCCCGCCGGCGGCCACGGATACCCCCTGCACCACCCGCGGACTGAGCCAGCGCCGGCCGGTCGCCAGCACCAGCGAAACCACGATCACGTGCGTCATCAGCCCGGCCACGATGGCAACCAGCGCCAACAGCCCTCCCTGAAGGGTCTGGGTCAGGGGATGGAGGGAGAAATACCCGCCCCCCAGGGCCAGCCAGCTCACAATGGTCAGCGGATTGAGCAGGGTCACGCCGACTCCGGCCAGGTAGCTCCGCCAGCGGCCATCGCCATCCAGCTCGCTGCCCGCCGCCTGGGTCTGGAGGGCGCTGCGCACCGCGTCGACCCCCAGCCAGCCCAACCAGACGGCCCCCAACAACCACAGGCCAATCCGCAGCCACGCCTGTTCGGCCAGGAGCGGCGCGACCCCAAAATAGACCAGGCTGATGTACACCAGGTCGGCGCTGGCCGAACCGCCGCCAAAAGCGGTCGCATTCCAGAACCCGTAGTTCAGCGCCCGGCGCATCAAATTGACCGTCACCGGACCGACCGGCAGCGACACCACCAGCCCGAGCAAATACCCTTCGACAATCAGAGTCAACATGGTCTGGCTCCACGCGTCGCCACGCCAGCGGCCCGCCCGCCCCTACCCACCATAGTAGCGGAGACCGGCATCCGATTGTACATGTGACCTGTCCAGACCAGACCGGACAAAGTATCCGATTCGCGCCTGCGCCATCTCCTGGCGGCGCGTGCTACAATCGGCGCGGGTCTGTGTGTGCGGAAGGGGAGCGCCATGTCAATTTGCCGCCTGCGAAAAATCTGCCTGCTGGCCGCCCTGAGTCTGGGAGTGCTGGCCGCGTGCGGCGGGCCAGCGCCAACGCCAACCCTACCCCCGACGCAGACCGCGACGCCTTCCGCAACCATGCCCGCCCTCAGTCAGCCCAGCGCCGCGCCGCCGTCCGCCACCCGGACGGCTTCCCCGCTCCCGGCGACGCTGACCCCCACCTCGACCGCCACGCCCGTCCCGGCCAGTCCTACCCTGCCCCCTACGACGACCGTACCGCCACCGGAGCCGACCTCGACGCAGCTACCGTCGCAGACCCCGTCGCCTTCGGCAACCTTCTCGCCTGTGCCGCCGACGGTCACCGCGACCCAGACTCCCACCCCCACAGAATCATCCACGCCCACGCTTACGGCAACCCCATCCGCCACGCCAACGCCAACCCAGACCCCGACGCCCCGGCCGAGCCAGACCCGCGCGCCATCGCCCGCCCCCACCGGGACGCCGGTCGCGGCCCGACTGAGCATCCCTCTTGGGGTGGAGCCGCAAGCCGTCGCCCTGGTGGCGAATACGGTCTGGGTCGCCCATGCCAACGGGGAAATCCGGGTGCTCTCGCAGGAAGGCGCGCTCCTGCTCAGCCTGGCGGCGGACAGCAGCCCGATCGGGCTGGCGAGCGACGGCGCTCGCCTCTGGGTGGCCCACCGCGCCGGGATCGTCACCCAGATCGAGGCCGCCGCCGGAACAATCACCGCCCGCTGGGTGCTGCCCTGCGGCGCATGCTCGATCCAGGGCATCCACTGGGATGGCGCGCACCTGTGGTTGAGCGACTTTTCGGGAGCCTCCCTGTGGCGCGTGGACGTGAACAGCGGCGAAGCGGCCGCGATCCCGGCCGGGGCGGACAGCCCCACCGCGCTGGCCTCCGACGCGCACGGATTGCTGGTCCTGCACCAGGGTCTTGCCGCCGGAGAGAGCGTGATTCTCACCCGGCACGATTTCTCCACCGGCGAGACTACGGCGGCTATCGAATCGGCGCTCTTCCCAACCGCGCTGGCCAGCGACGGATGGACGATCTGGCTTGCCCTGCGCGACCAGCAGACGGGCAGCCTCGCCCGCTACGACGCCCAAACCCTGGAACTGCTCGATCAGGTGGAAGCGCCTCCCGCCGGGGACCTGCTGCTGGCGGGAGAGATGCTGTGGAGCGCGGACGTCAGCGCGGACACGGTCACGCGCCGCGATCCGTCCACACTGGCCTTGTTGGAGACCGCCCCGGCCGAAGGTCTGCCCCAGGCTTTGGCCGCCGGCGATGGCTTCCTGTGGATTATCCAGCGCCGCGCCGGGCTGCTGACCCGGCTGTGGATCGGCCCCGCGTCCGGCTGAACTCCCGGCGTGATTACTCCGGGCTGGCTTCCTCCCTGGAAGCCTCCGTGCCGACGCCCAGGATATGCTGGCGGCGTTTCAGCGGCAGGGAGAAGAACCAGACGAGGATCACGCCCCCGACCAGCAGCGGCGCGCTGCACGCCGCGACCAGGAACGCGACCGGTGTCGACAGCCCGGCTGCGGCCGCCAGCGCCCAGATCAGCGCGGCCACTCCGACGAACAGCCCGAACACGACCAGGCCCAGCTTGAATCCCCGGCTGATGGCCGCGTGACCCGCCGGATCATGCGATTGGCTCATGCCTCGATCCTCCCCGTTTATTCCCAGGTGACCAGCCAGGTATCGCCGAAGTGGCAGTTCACGAACACGCCATCATAGCTCAGCGCAGCGATCCCGATTCCCCCACTCACCGCCGGATTGGATCGCACCGCCGCGAGCTGGCCGTCCAGGTAGACGCGCACCTCGTCGCCCGCCGCGACCAGCACCACCCGCCCCGTTGTTGTCGGCGTCCCGGAGGAAGGCCGCCAATCGGTATAGAACGCCGGATCGAAGCGATCCGTCTGCCACTCGGCCAGCCCCAGGCCGCCCAGCGCGTCGAGGAAGAGCAGGCTGTAATGGGCCTCGCTCTCCTGCCGGAACAGCAGGCCGCAGCCGTTCTCCGGGCTGTCGCTTTCGATCCGGACGGTCGTGCCCAGCACGAAATCGGTCTGGGTCCGTCCCTGCCCGAGGCCCAACGTCTGGAGGCCGGCCAGGGCCTTGCTGGTGAAACTCTCCGGAACCAGCATCACCTGGCTGCCCCCGGCCGGGATCAGGCCCTGCTCGACCAGCTCGGCGATGATCGGCTCGGAGGTCGGGGATTGCCAGGATGCCAGCCCAGCGGTCTCGGCCGTCTGATCCTCGGCCGTTGCCAGGGGAGTCGAGACCAACAGGCCGCCGAAGCGAACCACCGGCAGCACCGTCTGCCGGTCGACCGATCCCACGCTCAGGCCGATCCCGCCCGGCGCGGCGAGGAGGTCCGATTCGGCCTCGCCGAGCAGCACGCCGTTGGCATAAAACGAAAAACGGCTCCCGTCCATCAGGACGCCCAGGGTCGCCAGACCCTCCAGATCGGCCAGCGCGGGGTGTTCTCGCCAGTCCTCGATAGGGGTCAGCCGTCCCGCCTGCCCGGACTGAAAAGCCCAGTCGCCCCGGCTGCTGACCGAAAACAGGAAGAAACCTTCCTCGGCCAGCCGGAACACCAGCCCGACTTCCCAGTAGTCAGCTTCATTGGTCACTTCTGCCTGCGCCTGGACGTAGGCCTGATCGGGCACCTGCACCGGCATGACCGGCACAGCCCAGGCAACCGTCCCCGCCTCCAGCACTTCGAAAGTCAGATCACCAGCCGCGACCTGGGCTTCGGCTTCGCCGCCGCTGACCACTTCCCAGGCGGTCGCGCCGTCGAAGTCGTCAACCAGCAGCGGATCGGCATAGGCCGGGAGCAACGTCACCCGGAACCGGCCCTGAGTGGCCGCCCCTTCCCCTTCAAAAGCCGCGACTCGCAGCTCGTACGTCCCATCGCGGGGCAGTTCGACGCCTTCCAGCGCGGCATCGAGGCGCTCCGGATAGGCGATATCGTCGTTCTCGGCCAGAAGTCGCCCGCGCCCGTCGAAAATCTGGAGCAGTGGGTCCAGGTCGCCGTCGAGGCGCTGCGCCAGCACCGAGACGCGATCTCCCTGACTGGCCTCGAACTGCCAGCGTTGTTCCGTCGTCGCGGCATCGAGACGGCCCGTGACGCTGTCCATCAGGCGCAGCACGGGCAGATCGTCCTCCTGCGCCGCCACGAGGCCAGACAGTCCCAGCCCGCCGAGCAGCAGGATTGTCGCCAGACCCAACCGGAGCCATTGGCTCAAACGCATCATCGTCGCTTACCCCAGGAACACCAGCTCGCACGGCTGGAGCAACGTCCACAATTCGGTGAACGCCTCGGTCGTGAGTTCCGCCCCGTGCTCCCACCGGCTGTCCTCCGCCTGGAGCAGGCGACGCTGAAGACCCGCCACCTTCATATTGAGGCGATCGTCGCCCAGCGTCTTGCGGGAGGCCAGCGGCGTGAAGTGGTGGACGTTTTCGAGCGCCTCCACTTTGTTGGGTGACATGAAGGTATAGACCGTCACTTCCTGCTCGTTCTGGATCAACTGGAAGGCAACACACAGGTGCCCCTTGGGGACGCGCCCACGCCGCTTGACGGTGAACCGCCAGGCCAGGGCGTTGACGCGCTCCTGAAAATCGATCGTTTTTTCGGTGCCGTTTTTCTCCCGCAGGATGAGACTCTGGCCGTCGGCCAGGATTTCGCGCCCACTCAGCCAGCGTCCCTTCAGCAGCCGGTCGGTCACGTACGCGCCGCCAACTCCCGCCGCGATCACCAGAGGAAGCTGCGCCAGCCCGACGGCGGTATCCGACAGGCCCAACGCTTCGAGGACACGCGGGGCCAGCACCCAGGTCAACACCAGGGCCACCAGCGCCACCACCGGCACGCTGAACCGTATCCCAAGATGCTCGATATCCACCGGAAAACGCCGCATCCGATCGCGTTCCGGGGCCAACCTGGACGATGTCACGGGTGTGTCGGTCATCTGTCCTGCCTCATCGTTCTAGGGCTGCCACCACTCAGGCCGCCGATTCTAACACAGAACCTCGCGTCCGGGTGGACTGGTTACGTTATCCAAACGCAGCGACCCGGAACTGGTAAAAACGTCCGAAGTTTATCCAGTTTCGGCCGGCAAATTGCCGGGGCAAAAATAGACGAGTATAGTCGTGGAAATTCGGCGTCTGTGGCTGAGGTGCTCCATGCTCATCCCTCCTTTGACCATTGGTATCGAAGAAGAATATCAAATCATCGATCCCCAATCGCGCGGCCTGATCTCGTACGTCCAGCAGCTTCTCAACCGGGGCCGCGTCGTGCTGGGGGACCAGATCAAACCGGAGTTCATGCAGTCCCAGATCGAGGTCGGCAGCCACATCTGCCGGGACATCCACGAGGCGCGCCGGGAAATCGTCCGCCTGCGCCGGACCGTGGCCGAAGTGGCCGGCGAGCACGGGGCCGTGATCGCGGCCGCCTCGACCCACCCCTTTTCGCGCTGGGCCGAACAGGACATCAGTGAAGGCGAGCGTTACCGCGACCTCGAAACCGAGATGAAGGAGGTCGTCCGGCGTCTGCTGATCTTTGGCATGCACGTCCATATTGGCTTCGGCAAAACGCCGGAAGCTCTGGAGTTGCTGATCGACATCCAGAACCAACTGCGCTATTTTCTCCCCCACCTCCTCGCCCTCAGCACCAGCTCCCCGTTCTGGCACAAGCGCGATACCGGCCTCAAGAGTTACCGCAGCATCATCTTCCAAAGTCTGCCCCGCACCGGCATTCCACCCACCTTCAAGTCCTTCGGGGAGTATCGCAGCTACGTCGAAGTCATGGCCAGAGTTGGATCGCTGGGCAAAAACCGCGATCCACAGAACGCCGATGTAACCAAACTCTGGTGGGATTCGCGGCCTCAGCCCGGCCTGGGCACGCTGGAAGTGCGTGTCATGGACATTTGCACCTCGCTCGACGACGCGATGTGCCTGACCGCGCTCGTCCAGGCCCTGGTCGCCAAACTGATCAAACTGCGCAACCAGAATCAAAGCTGGCGTATCTACCGCAGCAAGCTGATCGAGGAAAACAAGTGGCGCGCCGTCCGGTATGGCATCGACGGCAGCCTGATTGACTTCGGAATCGCGGAGGAAGTTCCGATGCCCCGGCTGGCGGAGGAGATTCTGGCCTTCGTCGACGACGTGCTGGACGAGCTAGGCTCGCGCCAGGAAGCCGAGCACCTGCCCGTCTTGCTCGCGCGTGGCACCAGCGCCGACCGCCAGCTTCAGGTCTACCGGCAGGCGCTCGAAACAGGTGCAACCGAAACGGATGCGCTGACTCGGGTCGTCGACTTTCTGGTACAGGAGACCCAACAGGGCTGGTCATGAGGCCCGCGCCGTCGCTGGCCCTGACTGGCCCGGTCTGCCAGCCTCAGACGCCGCGTTCCTTGACTGCGACAAAAATCGCCCGGCCGGTCTGATCGGCATAGGGATCGAACGTCTCGAACAGCGGATTCATCACCGTCGCCACGCGAAAACCGGTCCGCTGGAGCAGCGCGCCGACAGCCTGCAAAGCATAGCCGCGCACGACGTGCGTCTCATCCTCGCGGTGCCAGCCGTGTTCGCCGTGCTGATACAGGATATAGGCCCGCGTGCTGGCCGAAGTCTCGTAACTGAAGCGGTTGCGCGCAATCAGGATCACCCGCTCAGGATCATCATAGATGACTTGATCGCCATTGCCCCACTGCTCGGCCAGCCCCTGGATGGTGACGAGATCAAAGAGCAGCATCTTCTCCATCGACAGGGCGCGGTTGGCAGTCTGTAAAACCAGCTCCAGGTCGCGAATGCTGCGCGTCTCGTTAAGCGTATTCATGATCAGGACCAGGTCGAAATCGGTCCCGGCGTCGGCCTGTTTGATGTCGGCCTGAATCCAGTTGACCGCCACCCCCTGCGCGTCGGCGGCTGCGCGGGCCTGCGCGAGCATCGCCTCGGACTGATCCACACCCGTGACGCGAAAGCCGTTCGTGCTGAACCAGCAGGCCGTTTCGCCTATGCCGCAGCCCAGGTCCAGGATACGGCGGCCCAGCCAGCCGTCCATCTGCACCTTCTCGAACAACCTCAAACTGAGCGTCTCGCTTGCGTCCCCCAGGCCAACCGTCTTGTAGACCGGTGCCAGTGCCGTATATGTATCCGCCATCGCAGCCTTCCTGCTCGCACGAGGAGCGAGCCGATCCCGGTTAGCGTCTTTCCAGAGTAGCCGTGCTGAAGACATCTCCATATGGCAGAGCGAAGATCACCACGCTCCGAACCGATCCCATGTTGAAGCCGGCCGGCATTGCGTAGTTCTGATTGCCGGCTGTCCCCTTGAGCGGCCCCCAATCCAGCCCCAGCCCTTCCGCGCGCACCTCCTCGGCGGTGCGCGGCTCCGCGTGGGCCGACAGGAACAAGTGAAGCTGGGGGCCATTCCGAACTTCAAAATTCTCCAGCCGAATCAGCCAGCTTCCGTCCGCCTGCTGGTAGACCGTCACCGTGCCGCTGGCCCGCCGGACCGCGTCGATCGCCACGAAGTCTCCCGTGGCGTAGATCGTCGGGGACTGGAGCGCCGGCATCGGCTGCTCGGATTCGGGCGCGGGGACCGGCTCGGCCAGTCCGGTGGCGACCAGCGCCTGGGCATAAGGCATGTTCTCCAGGGCGACCAGCTCGATCACGTCCTGTTCCGCCGGAGGCAGATCGCTCAGGCCGGGCAACGCGCCGGCCACGGGGGAGACGTTGATCAACGGCCACCATAAGGGAAACGCAAACAGCAGGCCCACCAGCACAGCGCCAATACTCAGGATAATCCACCGCAAACGCATCGCGAAACCTTCGTCTACCGGCAGCCAGACGGCCGCAACCACCTACTCATCCAACACCTATTGCTCGCATCCCAGACGCCTATAACCTATAACCAAAGTCGGCGTCCAGCACAAGGCCCAGGCCCGTCCTCGCTCAAGCCTGCATACCATAGTTCCGCCTTCAGTTAGAACGTCGTTTGCGATTGAGTACGAAGCGGGCCGCGCAGGTTGCGCAATGTACCGGCTGTGGTATGCTTTCCTATAAGCACGAGAGTATGACATCCTCACCTACGATGCGCCAGACAATTCCGTAGAATTGAGGCGGCCTGTGAGCCTCTGGACACCTCCCCAGATCAAAGTCGAATCAACTACCCGTCCGGCCTATGGCACGGACGATCATGATCGCCCGGTCGGGGAAATCAGCGGGCTGTACCTGCTGGCTGTGATGCAGGCGCTGCAGCAGGCGGTCGCCAGCCAGGTGCGAACCGAGCATCCGGACGCCAGCGAGGACATGAGCGCGCTGGCGGCCTCGCAGGCCGGTGAAGCCTGGCTGAACCTCCTCAACCAGTCCTGCGCCGCTGCTCCCCAGCCGCTCACCGCCTCCATCCTGCAAAGCGACCGGTATCGCTTTTCGACCGAGTTTTGCTTCCTGGCGATTCATTATGCCGACCTGCTGTCCGAAGCCCCCCGGTTCACGGAACGCCTGGCCCAGACGCTGTTGGACGGCATTATGGGACCGGCGACGCATCTGCTGCCGCTGCGCATGGCCTACCAGCGCGCCGTCACGCTGCTCCGCCAGGAGGGCGCGGCCGAACTGCGACCGGTGTCCATCGAATGGCGCGCGGCCGAGATCGAATGGTGCGCGGCGACCGAGCTGGCCCGGCTCCCCCAGGAATACCACCAGGAATACCTGGTCTCGCTGGGCACGGTCTACAGCCGTTTCTTCCAGCAACTCCCGGTGCACCTCAAGGGTGATCGCCCGGCGGACTTCGGCGAGCTTCATTCCATGCTCGAAGGCGCCGCCAGCTTTCGGTGGACATTCCGCTGGACAAGCGCCCTGGACCTGTTCGGACGTGTCACGTTGATTGGCCTCATCCTGACCGTGATTCTGGCCGTGATCGCGCTCGTGGGCGGACCGGCATGGGGCTGGGTCTCCTGGATCGCGCTGCTGCCCGTGACCGCGCTGTGGCTCTGGGCGCGCCAGCAGAACCAGATCCGGCGGTCGGTGAGCGACCTCGCGACCGGCCCATCCTACGTTCCGGCTGCCGCCGCGCCCTCCGAGGGATACGTCCCGTCGGAAAACGCCCAGACGCTGGAACACCAGGTCAAGAACCTGACTGCCCTGCGCGACATCACCCTGGCAATGAGCACCACGCTCGACCGCAAAGCGCTGCTGGACAACATCATTGAAGTGGCCACCACGGTCATGCGCTTCGATCGCGCCATAGTCCTGATCACCGATCCGCAGCGTAAGGCCCTGACATTCGGAGCCAGCAGCCACCCGGCCCCCACCCCTGAAGCGCAGTTCCGCATGGAACAACTCGAAATCCCGTTGTCGGGCAGCGCGGACCTCAGCCTTGTGCTGGACTGGCGGCAAGGCCAGTCCGTCCACGTGATGGATGCCCAGAGCCTCTACACCAAAAACCACGGCTGGCTGTTCGCCGTGATGGAGATGGACAGGTTCTTAAGTGTGCCGCTCGTCATTGGGAACAACCTGCTCGGTGTGATCCTGGTCGACAACCATTTCACCCACGATCCCATCACGAGCGAGGAACAGAGTCTGCTGGAAACCCTGGGGGCAAACATCAGCATCGCCCTGGAAAACGCCCGACTCTACCACCTGACCGACGAGCAACTCAACCGGCACGTCCAGCAGCTTGACATGATGCGCCAGATCGACCGGGAGCTGATGGAAGCCCTGAGCTGGGATCGGGTGCTCAACATGACCCTGGACTGGGCGCTGCGTCTGACCGGCGCTCATGCCGCCGCCCTTGCCCTGCACAATCCCGAAGCCGGCGAACTGCGGATCGTGGCGACCTATGGCCTCGACGCCACGGAGCGTGCGCTGGATGGGACGATCATCTCCGCCGCCGAGGGGACCATGGGACGAGTCGTTCGCACGGGCCAGCCCGTGAGCGTCGCCGACGTCCTTCTGGACCCGGAGACCGAACGATTCTCTACCCGAACGCAGTCCATGCTGGCCGTCCCCGTCCGGCGGCGCAACCGGGTGACCGCCGTCCTCTGTCTGGAGAGTCCGCGCAAGAATGGATTCTCCCCGGAGCATCTTGACTTCGCCCAGCAGATCGCGAACCGGGCTTCGATCGCCCTGGATAACGCCCGCCTTTTCCTGGAGACGCAGCAGGAACGCCAGAAACTCTCCAGCATCCTGGAGAAAACCACGGACATCGTCATCGTGGTTGGATTCGACCAGCGCCTCATCCTCCTGAACGACGCGGCCCTGGCGGCCTTCCGGCTCAAGCCCCAGGATGCCATCCCTGGCACGCCGTTCTTGCAGCTCTTTGCCTACACGCCGCTGGAAAAGGTCGCCAGGAATCTGGAACTGGAAGATTGGCACCCGGTGGTGGAAGACATCGTGCTGGATGGCACCCGGTATTTCCATGCCAACATCGTCCCCAACGAACAGGTTGGCTGGGTGATCCTCATGCACGACATCACCCCGTTCAAGGAGACGGAGCAGCTCAAGAACGAGCTGATCGCCACCGTGTCGCACGACCTCAAGAACCCCCTGAGCGTCATCAACGGGTACATCGAGCTGCTCGGCATGTACGGCACGCTGGACGAACGGGAGCAGGAATTCATGCTCATGATCCGGCGCTCCATCCGGACCATGCGCCAGTTGATCGACGACCTGCTCGATCTGGCCCACATCGACACCGGGTTGGATCTCCACCTGGAACCGATCAACATCTACCCCATCCTCGAGGATTCGGTCGTCGGGCAAAAAAACCTCGCCGAGGAAAAGAAGCAGTCGGTTCTGATCGACGCCCCGCAGGACCTTCCCCTGATCGCCGGGGACAAGCGCCGCCTGCGCCAGATTCTGGTCAACCTGGTCAGCAACGCGATCAAGTACACCCCGCCCGAAGGCCGGATCGTGGTATCGGCTCAATTGCTCAAGGACGCGATCATGATCTCGATCGCCGACAACGGCCTGGGAATTGGTCCGGAGGATCAGACCCAGATTTTCGAGCGCTTCTACCGGGTCCGGCGGCCGGAGACCGATTCGATCGAAGGCACCGGCCTGGGGTTGGCGATCGTCAAGAGTCTGGTGGAAGCCCACGGAGGCACCATTGGGCTGAACAGCCACCTGGGCGAAGGCTCGACCTTCTTCTTCACGATTCCCCTGGCCCAGGAAGACTCCAGCCCCACCGAAACGCTGGCCCAGCCAGCGGAGGAAGCGGGCTAGCCGGGCACGCTAGCGCGCCGGAAGACTGTCCGAGGCATAACTTTCCTGCGCGTCCGCTGGCGTCTCAGCCGATTCGAGGCTTTCCAGCAAGAGCCGGTCGCGGAACACAAATCCCACGCCCATCCCGACCAGTACCCCCCACCAGAGCTGCGCGAACCGCGCCAGCAGCGTGGCAAAACCGGCTTCGGCGACGCCCAATCCCGCCACGAGTTGCAGCGTGACCCCGATGCTCAGATCGGCGGCCCCCAGACCGCCCGGCAATGCACTGACCGATCCCACCACGACGCTCAGGCTGATAACCAGCAGCGCTTGGAAAAGTGTGATCTCACTGACCGGCAGGCCCAGCCCCAGCAGAATCAGATACACGCCCACGCCATCCAGGAAATTCGCGACCGTCCCCAGCCCGACCGCCACGAACAGGCTGCGCCAGCGGACGATCTCGTAGCTGCTGGCGTAGAAATCGTACAGCGGCCGGGCCAGCCACCGGATCAGGGGTAGCCGGACGGCCCGTTCCAGCAGCCACAGACACAAGGGCCGCACCTGGAGGACGACGATCAGCAAGGCCATGAGCAGCAGGGATACGATCACGACCGGCCAGTATTCCACCGCGGACAGCATCCCGATCGAGATCGCCAGCAGAATCAGCACCGCCAGCCCGTCGGACAGGCGCTCGGCGGCCACCACCGGCAGGGTCGCCGCGGCCGGCGTGCCCGTCAGTGCCTTGATTACCAGGGATTTGAGGACTTCGGCCACCTTGCCCGGGCTGAGGGACAGCACGAAGCCGGACACAAAAATCGCCGCGCTATCCTTGCGCGCCAGACCGCGCACGCCGACGATGTGGAGGTAGAAATGCCACTTGACGAAGCGCAAAACCCAGTTGAGCACACGCAGGCCCAGCACCGGGATCATGATCGCCCAGGGGAAAGCGACGGCCTGCCGGGCAAGCTGGCTCACGTCGCTGAGCAGCATGGTGGCGGCAATCACGCCAAAACCCAGGACCATGCCGAGAACGATCCGATTCCGATACTTCTTCATGCGCGCTCACAACCCATCATCCGGCAAAATCGTTCCCATTTATACCAGCCCGGCCCCAAAATACAAACGCCCGCCGTAAGCGAGCGTCTGAAATCGATCATCAGGTGGGCGGTATAGGACTTGAACCCATA
>JARKOQ010000065.1 GCA_029976005.1 Aggregatilineales bacterium
CCGAGCAGGATGAAGCCCGCGTTGCTGTAGCTGAAGCGCTCCCCCGGCGTGAACTTCATCGGCCGCGCCTGGAACATGGGCAGGAAGTCACGCGGGGCGCGCATGGTGTAGTTGGGCCGTTCCAGCCACAGGGCCTCGAAATCGTCGCCCAGCTCCTCGTCGCAGTAGTCCGGGAT
This sequence comes from Aggregatilineales bacterium, assembly GCA_029976005.1. Taxonomy (GTDB): domain Bacteria; phylum Chloroflexota; class Anaerolineae; order Aggregatilineales; family Ch27; genus JARKOQ01. The sequence goes on from JARKOQ010000065.1 coordinate 177, forward strand.
GCCGGAGGTATGGCTCAGCAGGTGGGCGAGGGTGATGCCGGGATCGAAGTGCGGGAAGGCCGCGTCCACGCAGTCGGCCAGGCGCGTCTCCAGGCTCAGCCTGCCGGCCTGGATGAGCTGTAGCACGGCCACCGCCGTGAAGCCCTTGCCGCCGGAAGCGATCCCGAAGCGGGTGTGGGCGGTGTTGGGGATGCGCTCGGCGCGGTTGGCGAAGCCGTAGCCCTTCTGGAAAACGACCTCGGCCCCCTGCTGCACGCGCACCACGCCGGAGAAGGGCTGGGGAGTCTCGGCAGAGGCAATGGCGGCGCGGATGGACGCTCCGTCCAGCGACATGGCACAGTTCCTTTCGTGGCGACTCATAACGGGAGCGCGAGGCTCCGACCGGCTCGATTGTACCCAGGGTCGTTCCACGAGCGCGAATGCGAAAAACGCCCGCGGGCATTCGCGAGTATAATGCGTCTGCGAGGTCGCCCATCGAGTCTGGGAGCATGATTGATCACCCATCGATCCGCCCGGCGACCTGTTTGAAGCCCGTACTGCCCCGCTGCTGGGGCCTGCTCCTTCTTTGGAAAGGACATCGAGGTATGCTGTCCAACCCCTCTCGCCGGAAGCTCCTGACCTTCCTTATCCCGGGAGTCATCCTCATCGCACTTATTCTGGTGCTGCTGGCCTCGAATTTGCTCCAGCCGGCGGGCCATCCCCTGATCCAGGACGATGCCGGGGCGGTCGTCGGCCCGGTTCCCTGGATCGCGCCCGAAGGTAGCCGGGTGACGCTCTGCCGGGTCGTGGGCGACACCCAGCCGGCCGGGCCGCCCGATCCGATGGCTCCGCTGCGCTGCACCTTCGACGCGGCTTTGACCGTCCGGCTGGACGCCAAATCCGATTTCACCTTGCGCGACGTGCCGCCCGGCTGGTACCTCTTTTTCTACGAGCGCCAGACGGTAACGGAAGGCGTGCGCACCTACGACGACATCCTGGCCGAATGGGACGGGCAGACCATCCCCATCGGCGACGTGGACTTCGCCATGGCCATGACCGGCGGCAGCGACACGGTGAGCGTGCCCGCCGGCTGTCCGGTGGCGAACTTCCAGTACTGCATGGTCTACGCGCTGGAGACGTTCAACCAGACGCAGTCGCCGATCCAACTGGCGACGGACGTCAGCAACGACACGGCCAACATGCGCTTCACCTACGCGGTGGCGCATGTCACCACGCGCAGCGCCGTGCGGGTGGGCTTCGGTCAGGGCGAGGTCATCGCCGCCGACCCGGATTCCGATAATGTGCTCAGCGCGGAGGATAACTGCCCCGACACGGCCAACGCGAATCAGGCCAACGGCGACGGTGACGATCTGGGCGATGTGTGCGATGCCTGTCCAAACGAAGCCGGGACGGCCAACGGCTGCCCGGACGCGGATGCGGACGGCCTGGCCGACGCGGCGGACAACTGCCCGCAGACGGCTAACCCCGGCCAGGCGGATACCGACGGCGACGGAACCGGCGAGGCCTGCCAGGATGACGATCAGGACGCCGTCATGAACGACCGGGATCAATGTCCGGCGGAGGCCGGCGTTGCGGCGCTGGCCGGTTGCCCGGACGCCGATGAGGACGGCGTCGCGGACGCGGCCGACCTCTGCCCAGACGAGGCGGGTGATGTCAGCGGCTGTCCCGACCCGGACGGCGACGGCGCGGTCGGCCCGGACGAGGACTGCCCGGCGGAGTCCGGCACGCTGCGCGGCTGCCCCAACGCCGACGGCGACCGCCTGCCGGACAGCGAGGATAACTGTCCCCAGGTTCCCAACAACGATCAGGCCGACGCGGACGGCAATGGCACCGGCGACGCCTGCCAGGATGTTGACGAGGATGGCGTGCTCGACCGGGCCGACCTCTGCCCGGAAGAGGCGGGGGACGTCAGCGGCTGCCCGGACCCGGATGGCGACGGCGCGGTCGGGCCGGACGAGACCTGCCCGGAGGAACCCGGCACGCTGCGCGGCTGTCCGAACGCCGATGGCGACACTTGGCCGGACGGCGAGGATAACTGCCCCGCGATCGTCAACGACGACCAGGCCGACGCGGACGGGGATGGTACCGGCGATGTCTGCCAGGATGACGACGGCGACGGCGCGACCAACGACTGGGATGCCTGCCCGGACGAGGCCGGATTGACCCCCTGGCGGGGCTGCCCGGCGGAAGCGATCACGGTGGACACTATCGCCCGCGTGCAGCCCTTGCTCACCCAGGAATACACTCCCCGCGACCGTCCTCGGGACCAGGTGGTGGCGGATGTCGCCCTCAGCCCGGATGGAGCGCTGCTGGCGACTTCCCTGATGGACACCTCCATCCGGCTGTGGGACATCGGAACCAACGCGGAGCCGATCACCCTGTCGGACTTCTCGATGCAGGAAGTCCGCCCGCTGATGTTCAGCCCGGATGGGCAATACCTAGTCGGACTCGGCCATTCCAGCACGTTCCCCATGGCGGATAGCGTGTGGGCCTGGTCCCGGACGGGAGAACAGCTCGCCCAGTTGACCACCAACGAAAGCGAGGACGGCCGCCTGCAATATGTCATGGCCCTCAGCCCGGACGGCTCCCTGCTGGCGACCGGCACGACCACGGACAGCATCCTCCTGTGGGACACCACCACCTGGCGAGTCCGTGAAATACTGCACGCGACAGACACCTGGACCTGGGCTGTCAGGTTGGCCTTCAGTCCGGACAGTACCTTGCTGGGGGTTTCCGAAAGCAACGGCGTCATCGGGGTGTGGGATATCGAACAGGCGGACTGGGTCTGGAAGACGAATCCACCCCAAACCGCCTCTCTTTTCAGCGCACTCGCCTTCAGTCCGGATGGAACCCGGTTGGCGCATACCGGCGTGGCCGGCGAGCAGAGTATCATCTACCTGAAGGACGTGACCACGGGCGAGCAGGTGGCCGAGATACCCGGAGAATGCGACGACCTTGCGTTCAGCCCGGACGGGTCACTGCTGGCCTTCTATGATTTCGGGTCGGGTCGCGTGGTGATCTGGGACAGCGTCACCGGGGAGCAGCGCGCCGACCTCGGCGAGATCTCGCTCTATGCCGAATCGCCCACCTTCAGCCCGGATGGATCGCTGCTGGTCGCCGGGCTGACGACCAGTGCCATCGGCGTGTGGGATGCCGAGACGGGCGAGATCGTCGCCCAACTGGAAGGTCACACCTCCACGCCCAACCGCCTGCGGTTCAGCGCGGATGGCACGCTGCTGGTTTCGGCGAGCACCCTTTTGGGCGAGAACGATCCTGTCATCCGGGTGTGGGGCGTGATGCCGCCCGCGCCGTAGACCCCCCTCGAAACAAAAAGAGCCATCCCGAAGCCGGTTGATTTGGCTTCGGGATGGCTCGCATGGACACGTCCGCGTCTACAGCCCGACGACCCGCGCCTTGCCCTTGAAGCCTTTGGCCGCGTTGCGCGTATCCAGCACCAGTTTGGCATGGTCCAGGATGAACTGGCGGTCGTAGCTGGTGTGATCCGTGACCCACACCACGCAGTCGGCGCTCGCCAGCAGGGCCGGGGTCAGTTCCTCCGACTGGGCCTTGCGATCTTCCAGGCGCACCGAGGGGATGTACGGGTCGTGGAAGACAACCGTCGCGCCCTTGGCTTCCAGCAGGTGGATGATGTCCAGGGCCGGGCTTTCGCGCACGTCGTCGATGTCCTTCTTGTACGCCACGCCCAGCACGACGATCTTGCTGCCGCGCACGGCCTTGCCGTCGTCGTTGAGGGCGTCCGCCACCTTATTGACCACGTAGACCGGCATCGAGGTGTTGATCTCGCTGGCCAGCTCGATGAAGCGGGCGTTGTAATTGAGCGACTTCAGCTTCCAGCTCAGGTAGAGCGGGTCGATCGGGATGCAATGGCCGCCCAGGCCGGGGCCGGGATAGAAGGGCATGAACCCGAACGGCTTGCTGGAGGCCGCCTCGATGACCTCCCACACGTTGACGCCGAGCTTGTCGCACATGATCGCCATCTCGTTGACCAGCCCGATGTTCACGGCGCGGAAGGTGTTCTCCAGCAGCTTGACCATCTCCGCCGCGGCGGGCGAAGAGACCGGGATCACGCGGTCGATCGCGGCGCTATAGAGCTTGACCACGACCTCGGCGCAGGCCGGGGTCATCCCACCCACGACCTTGGGCGTGTTGCGGGTCTGGTACTTCTGGTTGCCGGGGTCGACGCGTTCCGGCGAGAAGGCGATGAAGATGTCCTCCCCGATCGTGAAGCCGTTGGCCTGGGCCAGACGGGGCGCGATCACTTCCTCGGTCGTGCCGGGATAGGTGGTGCTCTCCAGCACGATCACCATGTCCTTGTGGACGACCGGGGCCAGGCTGTCGGTCGCGTTGTAGATGTAGGACATGTCGGGGTCTTTGGTCTTGAGCAGCGGCGTGGGCACGGCGATCAGCACGGCGTCGGCCTTGCGCAGTTCCTCATAGTCCGTCGTCGCCCGCAGCAGCCCGGCCTTGACCAGTTCCGCCACGCGCGGGGTGGGCACGTCGGGGATGTAGCTCGTGCCCCGGTTGAGCTGCTCGACCTTGTGGGCCAGCGGATCGACGCCGACCACCTTGTAGCCCGCCGAGGCGAATTCCACCGCCAGGGGCAGGCCCACGTAACCGAGGCCGATCACGCCGACCAGCGCGGTTTTGTTTTCCAGACGTTGCAGAAGAGCCTCTTTGCTCACTGAATACTCCTTAAGCTGAATTGGCTCCGGTCAAACAAGGGGCTTAAGCCCCTTGTTTCAGAGCCAGTGTGCGCTTGTTTGCAGTCGAGTCCGACATCATTCGCACCCCGTGGAATGGGTCATGACATGAACCATCCTGCCGGAGACGGGAGTGAATTATATCCAATCCGGCCGGGGTGCACCGGGCGAGTATCCCTCGTTCACCTGACGAACCTCACGACCGGCCCGCCGCGAGTTGACAGCCCACCGGACACGGCTACACTTTCCGATCGAGCATGGTCCGAGAGGGGGTCTCATGGCGCTTTTTGCGATCAAGGCATTTCACACCGTGGTTTTTCTGGTCGAAAGCGCGTCGATCCTGTACATCGTCTACAGCGGCCTGACCGGCCGGCGCGACTCGTGGCTGGCCGTCGCGATCGTCCTGGTGCTGATCGAGTCCGCCGTTTACATTCTGAACGGGACGCGCTGCCCGCTGACCAGGCTCGCCCGCCAGATGGGCGACCGTACGGGCGACGACTTCATCGCGGACATCTTCCTGCCGGAGTGGTTCACGCCCTACATTCCGCGCATCTGCGGCGCGCTGGCGATGGGCGGGCTGCTGCTGGTGGGCGCGCGTCTGCTCCTGGGCTGACCGAGAAGCGTCAAGCGAAATACAGGGATGCTCTCTGGTTTTGTCTTTCACTGACGGCTGACAGCTGATTGCCGATCGCGCCTCTTCAATTCGGCCATTTGTGGTCAGAATCACGAGTTGCACTTGCCGGCAAGCTGTGCTATAGTGATCCAGACGCGGTTCCTCAACGACAAGTACCTGACTGCGCCCCACCACGGACGCCCGTTTGTGTGTTTCTCCTTGACGAGTTCAATTTTGAGGATGACGACTGAGGACTCTGCTTGACGCCGCGTCGATCCGTCTGATCGCAGACCCGTATTTCCCCTGACAATCCGCATTCCCTGAGCCGAGCTGTGCGGCCAGGTGTGATCACGTTTCCCATTCTCTGGAGTTACCGGATGGACATCGCCGAACTTGAAAAGAAAACCCTCTCCGATTTACGCAAGATCGCGCAGGAAAGCGATATTGCCGGGTACAGCCGGCTCAAGAAACAAGACCTGATCCTGCGCCTGTTGCGCCACAAGGCCGAGAAGAAGGGCTACGAGCTGCGCGGCGGGGTGCTGGAAATCATCGACGAAGGCATTGGCTTCCTACGCTCCAACAACTACCTGCCCGGCCCTGAAGATATCTACGTCTCCCAGACCCAGATCAAGCGCTTCAACCTGCGCACCGGGGACTTCGTGATCGGCCAGGTGCGCCCGCCCAAGGACTCGGAGAAATACTTCGGCCTGCTGCGGGTGGAAGCGATCAATGGGCGCAGCCCGGACCTGGCCAAGAGCCGCCCCAACTTCGAGACCCTGACGGCCATTTTCCCCGAAGAACGCTTCAACCTGGAAACCACTCCGCGCGTGCTCAGCACCCGGCTGCTCAACCTGATCGCCCCGGTCGGCAAGGGCCAGCGCGGCCTGATCGTCAGCCCGCCCAAGGCCGGCAAGACCACCGTCCTCAAGGACGTGGCCAACGCGATCAGCCACAACTACCCCCAGGTGCACCTGATGGTCGTCCTGATCGGCGAGCGCCCGGAAGAAGTGACCGACATGGACCGTTCGGTCGAGGCCGAAGTGGTCAGCTCGACCTTCGACGAGCCGGTCGCCAACCACGTGCGCGTGGCGGAGATGGCCCTGGAGCGCGCCAAGCGCCTGGTGGAGAGCGGGCAGGACGTGGTGATCATGCTGGACAGCATCACCCGGCTGGCGCGCGCCTACAACCTGGTCGTGCCGCCCAGCGGCCGCACCCTGACCGGCGGTATCGATCCCTCGGCCCTCTACCCGCCCAAGCGTTTCTTCGGCGCGGCCCGTAACGTGGAAGAGGGCGGCAGCCTGACCATCGTCGCCACCTGTCTGGTGGAGACCGGCAGCCGCATGGACGACGTGATCTACGAGGAATTCAAGGGCACCGGCAACATGGAGCTGCACCTCAACCGCACGCTCCAGGAACGCCGCATCTTCCCGGCCTTCCACATCGACAAGTCCAGCACCCGCCGCGAGGAACTGCTGCTCGGCCCGGACGTGCTCCAGCGCGTGTGGCTGATGCGGCGCATGTTCGCCCACCTGGCCGGCGACCCGCCCCAGGGCGAGGGCATGGGCCTGATCGGCGCGACGGAACAACTCCTGGTCCAGCTCCGCCAGACGGAGACCAACGAGGACTTCCTGATGACGCTCGGCCGGCCCAACAATTAGATCGTCGCGAGAGAACCCCACCAAAAAAACGGAGCACCGCATCACACGGCGCTCCGTTTTGATTCACGGCAGGCGTGACTTCATCCCAGCCCTCGCCGCTTGCGGAGAGGGGGCCGGGGGGGAGGTCGCGCCGCGGTGCGGTCGACTGGCATCCCCAATCGTGCGCTGGTTTCTAGACTTCCGGCGTGGACTGCCAGAAGGCAATTGCCTCCGCCACAACCTGATCGGGGGTGAGCAGAGTCGTATCCAGATGGGCCAGGCCGGGCAGGGCGCGCACCTTCCACTCGCGCTTGAGCCGGGCGATTTCGATCGCGTGGGCGCGCTCGGTATGGAAGGCGTCGCCAAATGCCTCGTGCAGGCGGCGCAGCGTCTCGTTGAGGGCAGTCGTCAGGACGAGGGCCGTCCCGGTCTCCAGCAGGCGCGTCCGGTTGGCCTCGTTGAGCATCACGCTGGCGCTGACCGAGATCACGGCGCTGCGCTGGAGGGCCAGCTCCCGGCACAGGTCGGCTTCCAGGCTGGTCAGGCGCGCCTCCCCGAACAACTCGCGCACCTGGAGCGGGGGCATCCCCTCGCTGGCTTCGATCTCGGCGTCGAGATCGCGCAGGGACGCGCCAAAGTGCTCGGCGATTTGCTGGGCGACTTCGCGCTTGCCCACGCCCATTGTTCCGGCCAGGATCAGATTGAAGTAGGGGGCGGCCCTCTCCGGGCGGAGGGGCAGGGTGCGGCGCAGGGGGGCGGTGAGTTCGGACATGGGCAGCAGTGTACCCAATTGGAGGAAAGACGGCTATTGGCTTTTGGCTGTTAGCTCTTGGCTAGAAGCGAAGCGGGTGGGTGGGCTGGGGAACAACGTCCCTGTCTGGCGTGGGAGCGCTCTGGTGCCTATCCAGATGCCGAGATAAAAAACGCTTCTGGCTAATATCCAATAGCTAAGAGCCAACAGCCGTCTTTTGAACCTTTTGCCCGGCCAGGGGATATCTATACCATGACTCTCGACAACCAGGAGGAGATGCGATTGGACGAACGAGAGGCGATCGACCGGCTGCGGCGCGGCCAGATCGACGCGCTGGCCCCGCTGGTGCGCCGCTACCAAACCCGCGCCCTGCGCGCCGCCTACCTGATCACCTGGGATGCGATGCTCGCCCAGGACGTGGTGCAGGCGGCGTTCGTGCGCGCCTACGAGCGCATCGGGCAGTTCGACCCGGCGCGGCCGTTCGGGCCGTGGTTTTTGCGGATGGTGGCCAACGCGGCCGTGAAGGCGGCCCGCCGCGAATCCGGGCTGGCTTCGCTGGACGCGCCGCTGGACAGGTCGCCCGATGAAGGGCTGTCTCTGGCGGAACTGGTCGCCGATCCGGCCCCCGGGCCGGGCGAACAGGTCGAGCAGCGCGAGCGGGTCGCGGCCGTGCGGGCGGCGCTGGCCCGCCTTTCCCCGGAGCAGCGGGCCGTGATCGTGCTGCGCTACTACCTGGATTTCAGCGAGGATGAAATGGCCCGTCGCCTGGAGACCGCGCCGGGCACGATCAAATCGCGCCTGCACGCGGCCCGGCGGCGGCTGGCCGGCCTGCTGGGCGGGCGCTTTTCCCTGGACGACTGGGAGGAAACCCATGAACGAGCGTGAGCTATCCCCGATTCTGGATGAGATCGGCGCGGAAGCCCTGACCGGCGCGCCCGACCTGTGGCCCGCCGTGCGGGCGCGGCTGGAGGCGGCCCGGCGGAATCCGGCGCGGGCGCGGCGGCCGTTGGGATGGGTGCGGCGGTGGGCGGGGGCGGCGGCGATCGTGCTGCTGCTGGGGGTGGTCACGACCGCCCTGATGCAGGGCATCATCGACCTCGACCCCGGCCTGCGCGGCGAGCGGGCGGTCGACCTGGTCACGCCGCTGGATGCCAGCCAGACGCGCGGCGAGCGTACGATCACGCTCAACTGGGGCTATGCAGACGCCAACCGGCTGGCCCTCAACTACACCCTGCGCGACGCCGCCCATCCCGACGAGCCGCTGGCCGAGCGCCCGCAACCGCCCTCGGTGCGCGACTCCGCGCGCCAGCCCTTCCAGGCCATGAGCCTGATCCACGTCGACGAATCCGTCCCCGGCGCGCTGACAATGACCGTCTTCTACGACGCGCGCGGGCTGGTCGGCGCGGCGGAGACGCTCGACCTGGAGGTCTGGTTCCCGCTGGAAGGCGGCGGGCTGAGCTTCGAGGTGAGTCTGCCCTTCCGCCCGGCGCGGCTGGTGGCGGAGCCGCTGACCGTCACCGCCGGGGACATCGGGATGACCCTGGAGGATTTCCGCGTCACGGACACGATGATCACTTTCGAGGTGTGTTACGCCGCGCCGCAGGACGGGCAGGACTGGTGGCCGGCCCTGCGCCTGTCCTTTGACGGCGTCCGTATGGACGGCGCGCCGGACAGCCGCTACGCCAGCTTCTTGCAGCACGAGGGCGCGCGCACCTGTTACACGGGCGGGTGGTTCCTGGCGGTGGATGCCCTGCCGGACGAAATCCGGCTGGAGGCGGCCTACCTGAGCACCCCGTTCCATTGGACGCGCGAGAACCTGGCCTACATCGTCGAAGCCTGGGCGGCCCTGGGCGTGCGGGCGGAGATCGTGCCCGATGCCAGCGGCGTGACGCTCAGCTACCCGGACGGCCTGCCGGGCAACCTGGACGCCGAGACTTACGACGCGGCCTTCGATGCGGCCGTGGCGCGGATGCCCGATCACGGCGGCAGCCAGCGCATCGACGGCCCGTGGGTGTTCACATTAAGACCGTAGAAGCATTTCCTACAACAACCGGGATGGCCTGTCTGCGCCGTCCCGGTTTGACGGGGTGTTGTGGTAGGGACGGGGCAGCGCCCCGTCCGCCGCGCGCCAATCACACAACTCCGCCGGACGGACGGGTCGGTGACCCGTCCCTACAAAATACGTGGGGCGGCCCACCTGCGCCGCCCCAATTCCACATTCAACTCAAAATTCAACATTACTTTTGCCTATCCCGGCAAAGTGAACCAGAATGTCGCGCCCTTGCCCGGCTCCGAATCGACCCCGATCTGGCCGCCGTGGGCCTCGACGATGCGGCGCGTGATCGCCAGGCCCAGCCCGGTGCTCGATTCGCCGCCGGTGGGGCGGGCGGAGAGTTTGGCGAACTCCTTGAACAGCCGGTCGCGGTCCTGGGGCTTGATGCCCGGCCCTTCATCCTGGACGCTGATCCGCCAGGCCGAGTCCTGGCGCTCGGCGCGCAGAAGCACCGTGCTGCCGGAGGGCGAGTACTTGACCGCGTTGGAGACCAGGTTATCGATCACCTGGCGCAGCCGCGGCGGATCGGCCATCAGCCTGGCGGCGGGGACGTCTTCCAGCACGATCGTGGTGTTCTTGGGGGCGGCCATCACGCTGTGCCGGCGCACGGCATCCGACAAGAATTCATTCAGGTCGATCGGATGGGGATCGATCACCAGCTTGCCCGCTTCGATCTGGGTCACGTCCAGCAGTTCGTTGAGGAGCTGGACCATGTGCCGCGCCTGATGGTTGATGTCCTGCAGGAAACGCTGGTGGATCTCCGGTCCAAAATCTTCACTACCCGGCTCAATCAGGAAGTCGCTGGTCATCTGGATGTAGCCGATCGGGTTGCGCAGGTCGTGGGCGGCCATGCCGAGCAGCGCGTTCTTCAACTCGTTCAGGCGGCGCAGTTCGGCGTTCTGGCGCTCGATCTCGGCTTTCTGGGTGGCCAGTTCTGAGACCAGCCGCCCCTTTTCCACGATGACCGAAAGCTGCCCGGCGATCCGCTGAAAGCTGCTCACATGCACCTGGGCGTAAGTGTTGGGCTGCGTGCTGGAGAAGAACATGAACCCCACCGGCACGCC
>JARKOQ010000085.1 GCA_029976005.1 Aggregatilineales bacterium
CCTTCACAAGATAATCCGGCAACGGGATCGATACGCCATCCGTAGGGGCGGGTCGCGAACCGCCCCGGACGACCGCCGGTCGTCCCTACAACCGTCCGCAGCGTTACCGGATCAATTTGTTAACCTTCATCAATCCGCGACCCAGACCACGATGACTCCATGCGATTGATTTCGATCACTCACAACGTAGACTCAAACGGCCAATCCCGATCGAGGAAAACTTCGCTCAAGATTGGCCGTCTCTGTCGCATGACAACCGCGCTTCTAGTTCTTCTCCGCTTTCCACAGCGGGTCTTTGGGATACAGCCTGCGCCCCAGCCAGAGCGACACGTAGACCAGCCCGACCAGGACGGGGACCTCCACCAGCGGCCCGACCACGGTCGCCAGGGCTTCGCTGGAAGCCAGCCCGAAGACGGCAATCGCCACCGCGATCGCCAGCTCGAAGTTGTTGCTGGCCGCCGTGAAAGAGATGGTCGCCGTGTCGGCATACGGGAACTTGAGCAGGTACGAGAGGCCGAACGAGAGCAGAAACATGATGCCAAAGTACAGCAGCAGGGGCAGCGCGATGCGCAGGACGTCCAGCGGCTGGGCCAGGATAACCTCGCCCTTGAGCGAGAACATCATCACGATCGTGAACAGCAGGCCGATGATCGCGGTCGGCCCCAGGCGCGGGATGAACTGCGTCTCGTACCAGTCATTGCCCTTGACCCGGCCCAGGATCAGGCGCGTCAGGAATCCGGCCGCCAGCGGGATGCCCAGGAAGATCAGCACGCTCTTGGCGATGCTGCCCATGTCGATGTTCAGCGCCACGCCCTCCGCGCCGAGCCACTGGGGCACGACCGTCAGGTAGAAGTAGCCCAGCACGGTATACATCACGATCTGGAAGACCGAGTTGATCGCCACCAGCACGGCGGCGTATTCGTTGTCGCCGCAGGCCAGCATGTTCCAGATCAGGACCATGGCGATGCAGCGCGCCAGCCCGACGATGATCAGCCCGGTGCGGTAGGCCGGGTGATCGGGCAGCAGCAGCCAGGCCAGGACGAACATCAGGGCCGGGCCGACGATCCAGTTGAGCACCAGGGAGGTGGCCGACATCTTCCAGTTGCCCATGATCGAGGGGATTTTTTCGTACTTCACCTTGGCCAGCACGGGGTACATCATCCACAGCAGGCCGATGGCGATCGGCAGCGAAACCGTGTCCAGCTTGACCGAATCCAGCGCGGGCGCGAGATCGGGGATGAGCTTGCCCAGTATGATCCCCACCGCCATCGCGAGGAAAATCCACAGCGGCAGCAGCCGGTCGAGCAGCGACAGGCGTCCCAGGACGCCCCCTTTTGAATGAGCCGCTTCAGCCGATTGAGTAGCCATATTTCCCCCTTGAACAGAAAGAACACAAAGAACTGGCTAGCGAGCCAGGAAAGCCCCGAACAAATAGCCCGCGATCGTGCTGAACACGGCCACCAGCCCGACGTAGGCGGTCGTTTTCTTGCGGCCCATGATCCGGCTCGTGACCAGGATGCTCTGCACGCTCAACTCTGGGTCGGCCAGCAGGTAAGCCAGCAGCGGGCCGCGGTGCATCCCCAGGTCCAGGAACATCCGCGCGATCGGCACTTCCACCAGGGTCGGGAAGTACATGAACACGCCGAAGAACACCGCCAGCAGGTTGGCCCAGATCGTGTTCTGCCCGGCCAGGGCGCGAATCCAGTCTTCCGGCACGATGCTGCGCACCATGCCCGCCACGAACACCCCCACGATCAGCAGCGGGAAAATCTGCTTCACGAAGCGCCACGTCTCCCACAGCCATTGGGCCAGCTCGTCGCGGGTCAGCTTCACGGCCGCCACGTAAGCCACCCCGCCCAGCAAGAGCAGTTCCACCACGAAGCGGCCGGTAATGTGGATCACCAGGCTGCCGGCTTCGGTTTTGGGGGCGGCGATCAGCAGCGTGAAGGCCACCAGCCCCAGGGCGGCCCACGTCCAGCGGTTGAAGCCGCTCAGGACGCCGTCGAGTCCCTTCCAGGCGACCGGGGCGATCACGACCAGCAGGCCGATCAGCAGCGCGCCTTGCAGGGTCAGGTGCAGGCCGTCCAGCGCGGCCTGAGTGCCCGCGGAGAGCGTCAGAGGCAGATCGAGGCTGAACAGCGTCCCGGTCAGCAGGTCGACCTGGAGCGTCCCGGCGATCAGCACGGCGACCAGCAGCCCGAAGAAGACCCACAGGGCCGGACGCATGCCTTCCTGCTGTTCGAACAGGGCCGCGCCGTTGGCGGCCGTATCTTCCGGCTGCTTGAAGATCGCGGCCATGATCAGGCCGATCGCGATCCCGAATCCGATCGAGAGCACGATCCGGGCCAGGGCGATGTCCATCCCAATCGCCGCGCCGGTGTAGCTGATCGCCAGGATGTTGACCGCCGGGCCAACGAACAGGAAGGTGATCGCCGGGCCGAGACCCGCCCCGCGCTTCCAGATTCCCGCGAAGAGGGGCAGGATCGTGCACGAGCAGACCGCCAGCAGAAAGCCGCCGATGGCCGAGGCCGGGTAGCTGATCCATTTGGGGGTCTTCGGCCCCAGGTAGCGGGTGACGATCCCCTGCGGCAGCAGGCCGCTGAGGTAACCCGCGATGAAGAAGGCCGGCACCAGGCACAGCAGAACGTGCGCGGCCAGGTAATCCAGCAGGCCCAGCCATCCGGCCTGCACGAGTTGTCCGATCAGGTCGAGGACGGTCATCACTACGCCTCACATTCAATTCTTGGAATGTATCCGTTGATGAAAAGCGCCCCGGTTGGCCGGGGCATACTGCGTTGCGTTGCTTACTTGGCGGTCAGGGCGTTGGCCAGCCAGGTTACGATCTCGGCCACGGGTGGAATGCGCCCCTGGGAGACCACCTGGTCGCCGATCATCAGGCCGGGGGTACGCAGCACGTGCGCGCCGATCTCCATCGGATCGGTGATCTTGACGACTTCGTAGCCGCCTTCGGGGTTGAGCTGGGCCAGCGCCTCGCGGGCGTGGGCTTCCAGCCGCTGGCAGTTGGGGCAGCCGGTGCCGAGGACTTTAACGCTGAGCATGGGAATTCTCCTTGTTCGAGAAAACGGGAATGGTTTCCGCGTCGATGGATGCGGCGCAGTACGGGCAGGGGCAGCCATCGGCCCGATAGGATCCGCCCACGGGAGCCGGGCCACACAGCACGTCCAGCAGGCCATAGACCCGCCCGTCGCTGATCCAGTAGTAGACCATCCGCCCGTCCTTGCGGGAGTCGATCAACCCCGCCTCGCGGAGCTGCATCAACTGCTGGGAGATGTAGGCCTGGCGCTGGCCGAGCGTGGCTTCCAGGTGGCAGACGCACGCCTCGCGGCGGCGCAGCACGTCCAGGATCGCCAGCCGGACGGGATGGGCCAGGGCTTTCATCAGGGCGGCTTGAGTCTGGTAGTGTTTCATGGCGTCCATCCATTCAATAAGCTGAATATATTGTAGCGCCGGTGACGCGGCAATGCAGCGCCGAATGTCATCAGGTCGAGGGGATGTTTGTGAGCGGTGGGGAAAGCCGGCAGGGACGACCCGTGCATCGCGGGTCGTCCCTGCCGGTGGTCTAAAGCTGGTACAGCGCCACGATTTCTTCCATCTGTTTCGCCACGTCGGAGAGGCCCCGCGCGCTGACCTCTGCCTGGCGGGTGCTGGTGACCGTCTGGGCCGCGGCCTGTTTGATCGCGGCCATCGCGGCCAGGAGCTGGCGCATGCCGGTATTCTGCTGGCCGGTGCTGGCCGCGATCTGGGTCGCGGCCTGGGCCGCCGTCTCGATCGTGTCGGCCAGGATGCCGATGGCGTGCCCGGTCCGGTCGACGAGCGCCATGCCGCCGGCGGCGCTCTTGTTGCCCTCCTCGGTGACCATCACGGCGGTATTGGTCGCCTGCTGGATTTCCTCCAGGATGGTCCTGATCCGGGCCGTGGCCTGGCGCGACTGTTCGGCGAGCTGGCGGACTTCCATCGCTACCACGGCGAAGCCGCGCCCTTCTTCCCCGGCGCGGGCGGCCTCGATGCTGGCGTTGAGGGCCAGCAGCTTGGATTGATCGGCGATGTCGTTGACCGTCTCGATGATGTCGCCGATCTGCTGGGTGCGTTCGGAGAGGGCCAGGATGTTCTCGGCAATGGCCTCGACCTGGGTCTGGATGGTCTGCATGCCCTGGATGGTGTCCTCGACCGAGTCCTGGCCGGCGACGGAGGTCTTCAGCGACTGCTGGGCGGCCTCGGCGACGTTCTGGGCGCGTTCGGCCGTCTGGGCCACGGTGGCCTGGACTTCCTCGACGGTGGCGATGGTCTGGGTCACGGCGGCGTCCTGCTCGGCCGCGCTGGCAAGCTGCTGGTTGGTCGCCCCCAGGATTTCTATCGCGGCGGTCTTGACCTGGAGCGCCGTGTCGCGGATCTGGCGGGTCAGCCCGCCCAGGCTCTCGACCATGCCGTTGAGGTTCTCGCCCAGCAGGTGCAGGTTTTCGTCGGCGGCCTCCCCGACCTGATCGACCTGGAGCCGGATGTCCAGCCGGCCGCGCGCCACTTCCTGCACGAAGTCGACGTACCGGGCGACGTTTTGCTCCAGCCGGGCGCGGCCCAACTGCTCGGCTTCGACCATGGCTTGCAGGCTGTCGGTCATCCGGTTGAACGCGGTCGCCAGACTCCCGATCTCGTCGCCGGACGTGATCCGCACGCGCTGATCCAGCTGGCCGCCGGCCACCTGCTGGGAGACGCGGGTCAGCGCGCCCAGCGGCCGGGTGATCCCCCGCGTGATGACCAGCGCCATCAGCAGCCCGGCCGTGAAGGCCACGCCGATCACCAGCCAGACGATTCCTCGCGATGTACTGATCTGGTCGAAAATGGCGTTCGTGGCTTCGGAGATGTGCTCCAGGGACTCGGCTTCGATTTCGCCCAGCAGCGGTTCGAGCATGTCGACGGCGTTGCGGTAGTTCTGGATGGTCTGGGCCATGGCCGCGTCGGTATCGACCACGACGTTGAAGTTCGTCCGGTATTCGTCGGCCAGCCTTCGCAGGGTCTCGATCACCTCCGGCGCGAGGTCGAGCTGGCCCAGCAGAGTCTGGAGGTCGTCCAGCCCGGCGCGCACCAGATCGGCCTGTTCGGTGGCCTGGGTGAGCAGGTATTCCTTCTCGCGCGACTGGATGATCAGCACCTGAGCCAGCAGCCGCGGCTCGTCCAGCGGGGTGATGGCTTCCCCGATTGCCGCCAGGGTGGCGTGGAACGCGCCGATCTTGCCTTCGTCGTCGATGCCGCGCTGTTCGAGCAGGCGCGTCACGCCCATGAATCCGTTCCGGTAGGCGTTCAGCGCGGATCGGATCGACGTGACGGTTTCGGGGATGTCGGTGTGGCCGTTTTCGGTTTCCGTCGTCTCAATCGCGTCCAGGCGATCGAGGGCGTCGGCGATGTGGTTGACGAAGGTCACGGCGTATTCGTTGCGGGCCGCGTCGAGGCCCATCTCGGTATAGCGCAGCAGGTAGTCCTTCTCAAGCTGCTCGGCGCGCAGGATGTCGGCCAGCGCGCCCGTCACCTGGTTGTTCAGCTCAAAGCCGCCGGACAGATTGTCGCGCAGGGTGGTTTCGATGGCGATCATGTTGATCGAGCTGATCAGGCCGACCAGGGTGATCAGGATCAGCAGCACCCCGAAACCGGCGGTGAGCCTGCGGCCGATGCTATGGTTCACCCCAAGGGAGCGAATCGCACCAGGCAGACGGGTGATAAAGGAGGGGATAGTCGTCATGGCCTTCTTTCACGGAATGGGGAGTCCTTGCCCACAGGCGCAATCCTCAAGGGCAAGAGTCCGCCCGGCACACATCCGGGCGACAGGTCGGACGGGGGACGCCTCGGCGCCGGCGGGATATCGCCAGCTTGATAATTAAGGGATGGTGTCCATGATGTGACGCCTTCATTCTGAAAACAATTCTAGCACAATTTTCCGGCTTGTCCACAATTCTACTTGAACTTCTAACCTGCCTGAAACGAAACCGGCCGTCCCCCACGGGCGGACGGCCGGTCATGGCAGAGGGCGCGGAAAAGCGCCGCCGCGCTCAGCCGCCCAGGAATTCCCGCACCAGGCGGTTGAACAGAGCCGGGTGCTCCCACAGGCTCTCGACCGGCTCGACGGCCTCCCCCAGCAGGTCGCGCCGGACGAAATAGCGCAACGCGTCGTCGTCCACCGCCAGCAGGGCCGGCAGCGGATCGACGCGGAGGATGTCTCGCCAGGCGGGCATGAGTCGCCTCCCTGAACGCGCTCTAGGGCACAATCACCAGGTCGGGCGGCAGGTATTCGATCGCCACCGCGCCGCGCCAGACCCACAGGTCGCTGCGCAGTCCGGCCGCGTAGCCGATGCGCAGCCAGCCGCCATTGGCCGAGGCCGCGCTGAAGAACAGCGGGGTGGGCGTGGTGATGCTGCGGAAGATGTCGGCGCTGTCCGAGGGGGCGGTGCGGATCGCGGCGCTGGTGGCCGATCCCCAGCCGTAACGGGTGGCCGGGGGCAGGCGCGTTCGGGCCGAGGCGTAGACCGCGCAGACGTAGTTCTGGGGGACCGAGCCTTCCGGGAGCAGGTACCCGGCGGCCAGCAGCCCGCCGTCGGCGCTGAAACTCAGCCCCGATGCGCCGGGCAAAGCCAACCGCAGCGCTCCCGTGTTGGTCTCGTACAGGCCGCCGTTGTCGACCGCCAGCAGCATCCCATCCGGGCTGAAGCGCCGCGCGCCGGGCGGAATCTCAAAGAGGAACGTGCCATCCCGCGCGTCGAAGACGCCCGTGCCGGTTGCGATCAGCGACCCACCGGGGCTGAACGTCGCCCGGTCGGCGGCGGACGCCGCCAGGGTGTAGCGCACGTCCCCGCTGTCCGGGTCGTAGACCGTGCCGCCGGCGGCGAGGCGCTCCCCATCCGGGCTGAAGACCGGCTGCAAACCGGCGAAGGCGAAGCGCCGTTCGCCGCTGGCGACCACGTACAGGCCGTCGCCCCCCGCCGCCAGCAGGCTCCCATCCGGACTGAAGGCGACCGTCCCCTCCGGCGCGCCGCCCAGGGGGAAGCGTGATTCGCCGCTGATCGGGTCGTAGACGCCATCCCCGGCGCAGGCGAACAGCGTCCCGGCCGGGTCGAAGACGGGCGTGCATCCGGCGGGGTTGGCGCTGATCCGCCGCGCGGCGACCTCGTAGCGTTGTGCGTCGGTCGTCAGCCAGCCGCCGTCCGGGCTGAAGGCCGCGCCGCCCCCCTCCAGGATGACCGAGGCCACGAGCTGCCCGCTGGTCAGGTCAAACAGGCCGTCGCCGTAGTAGCGGGTGCTATCCGGGGTAAAGGCCTGGAACGCGGGGGCGAAGAGCCGCTGGGTCAGGGTCTCGGTCGCGTAGACGCCGCCCGCCGTGCCGCCCGGCACGACCACGCCCAGCCAGCGCCCGTCCGGGCTGAAGCCCCGGCACTCGCCGGGCAGCACGGCCCGCAGGGTGATATCCCCCGCCTCGGAGAGCGGGCGCGGCCCGGTCTGGGCCGTCACGGGCAGGCCCGCGCCCACAAACATCACCAGCAGCACTCCCACCAGCAGCCCACGTTTCATCGCGCGACTCCTAAAAAACAGTCATCAGTCGTCAGTTCACAGCGGTCAGGGAAAGAGGGTAGGGACGGGTCACTGACCCGTCCGCTGTGTGTCAATTGCATTTCTCCGCCGGGCACGCCTTCCCATCCATTAACGGAACTCGGCCGAGAGATCGGCTGGACACGGCCGCATCGGAATTCATGAAAGTCAACAATTTAGTCCGGTAATTGGACAAGATTGTGATCCAGGCGGCGCAGCGGCCACGCCGGGGACTCAAGTCCCCGGCTACGGTCACGAAGTCCGCTGAAGCGGACTGGGTGGTTGGGCGTTTTTGAGTCCACTTCCAGTGGACTTCGTATCCCTAGCCCGCGACTTGAGTCGCGGGCGATCCGACGGTCGATGCCTATCGATTCTGGCGTGTGAGTAACCGGATTATTTGTAAAGGTTCATCAATTCCGACGCGACAGCTTCACTGTCCACCCTCCGTTTTCGCTTGTCGCTTCGCCGCTTGGGCGCGTTTCTCGGGCCTCGGCGCAAGCGGACGGGTCACCGACCCGTCCCTACATAGACTCGATGTTTTCTCTGGTCTCCTGGACTCTGGCCTCCGGCCTCTGCTTTCACACCACCCGCAGCAGCAGCCCCTTCAGATACTCCCCCTCCGGGAAGGTCAGCGCCACCGGGTGATCCGGCCCCGCGCCGAGCGTCTGGATCACCTGGGCTTCGCGCCCGGCGTCGACCAGCGCCCCGAACACGATCTTGCGGAACAGGTCGGCCGTTACCCCGCCGGAGCAGGAGAAGGTCAGCAGCATCCCACCCGGCTTGATCAGCTTGAAGGCCAGCAGGTTGATGTCCTTGTAGCCGCGCGCGGCGCTCTCCACCTGGCGGGCCGACTGGGCGAACTTGGGCGGGTCGAGCACGATGATATCGAACTGGCGGCGCGAATCCCGGCACAGGCGCAAATATTGAAACACGTCGCCCACGACGAAATCCTCGTCCGCCGCGTGCAGGCCGTTGAGGGCCACGTTGCGCCGGGCCAGGTCGATTGCTTCGGCCGACGAATCGACCGTGATCACGCGCCGGGCCAGCCCGTCCAGGGCGTAGACGCTGAAGCCGCCGGTGTAACCGAAGGTGTTGAGCACGTCGCGGGTCTGGGCCTGGGGGTCGAAGCGCAGCAGGCTGCCCAGCAACTGGCGGTTGTAGCGCTGGTCGAGGTAGAAGCCGGTCTTGTGGCCCAGCCGGACATCCACCAGGAAGCGCCGCCCGAACTCGTCGATCTCGATCAGGTCGGGCGGCTCCTGCCCGGTCAGGCGGCCGCTGGCGGGAGAAAGCCCTTCCTTCTCGCGCACGTCGACGTCGCTGCGCTCGTAGATTCCGGCCGGGTGGAGCAGCTCGTCCAGCAGGCCGACCAGCAGCGATTTACGCGCCTCGATGCCCAGGGTCAGGGCTTGCAGCACCAGCCAGTCGCCATAGCGATCGACCACCAGGCCGGGCAGGTAGTCGTTTTCGGCGTTGACCAGGCGGTAGGCCTGGGGCGTGCCGCCCGCCGCGATCAGATTGTCCTCGCCGCGCGCGGCGATGGCGCGCGCCAGCCGCCGCCGCCAGAAGTCGTCGTCGAGCGCTTCGCCCTCGTCCCAGGAGAGCAGGCGCACCCGGATCTGGGATTGGGCGTTCCAGTAGCCCCAGGCCAGGAAGCGCCCGGAGTCGTCCGCCACGCGGACCAGCCCGCCGGGGGCCGGGTCGCCGCGCACGGCCTTGATCGCGCCGGAGAAGACCCAGGGATGGTGGTTCAGGACGGCCTTGGTCCGGTCGGCGTGCAGGATGATGGTGGGGAAATCCGATGGTGTCGTCATGCCTCTACGATAGGGCAGGCCGGGCCGGAACGCAAGGGCGAGGCCGTTAGGGACGATTCAATGCAACCCGGATGACCCGGATAGGATGGATTTTCACGGCTTTGAATAGCTTCCACCGTGAAAATCCTTTGAATCCGTGCAATCTGTGTTGAATTGAAAGGTCGCCTGACCGGCCTGGCCGAACGGCCAGGGGGACAGGTAGTCATTTGGATGGTTTTTATCTATATATGCCACTTTTGGGATGATTGCTTATTGACTTTGTGGATAATTGTACTAGGATTTGAATTGTTCGTCCGTTGTCTGGAATGCTTGCAAGAGAGTTACTGTTGAAGGGCAAGGAAAATCACATGGCTGCTCAAACCAACAACATTCGTACGGTCGGCGTTGGCCTCTCGATTGTGGCCGGCGCGATGCTGTTCGGCGCGCTGGTCCACGCCGTCGGCCAGGGCCAGATGGCGTTCGCCGGCCGGAGCGAAGGCGGCCTCGTCCGGGCGGAACCGCTCCGCGCCGATGGCGACCTGGGTCTGTTCGTGGTCGTCTATCCGGACGGCAACACCCTGGGCGGCTAGCCCGCCACTCTCACGCTCACCCCGGCGGGGACAGGCCCTTTCGCGGTCTGTCCCCGTTTTGATTCTCCCCGATCGCGGGCTACTCAAGCCCCAGCTTCGCCACGCTCCCCAGGTAATAGACCAGATCGACCCGCTCGTGCTTGAAGCCGGAACGGGTGAACATGGCGGCCAGCTCGCTGCGGTGCTCCACGGCGTGGTTGAGGACGTGCCACACCAGCAGCCCCAGGGGATGGTGGTAGGTTTCGCCGCGCGTGGTGGTGTAGGTCACCACGCGGGCCGGGTCGCTGCCGAGGACGTAGGCCCGGAATTCGGCGCGGAGCGGTTCCCAGGCGGCCTCGACCTGATCCAGCGTCTCGTAATCGTCTCGCGTCGAAAAGCGGGCGGGCGGGGTGCCCTGCCAGCGTTGCAGCCAGGCCCGCTGGGCGTCCATCATGTGCACCAGTGTGTCGAAGATGATTCCGAAGCCCAACCCCTGCGGGGCGTGCAGGACATCTTCCGGCAATCCCTGGGCCGTGCGCAGCATCGTCTGGTCGGCCCAGGCGTTGTAATCCAGCATGAGGCGCAGCTCGTCCTGGGTGATCATGGATTTTTCCCTTTCCGTTGTTTGTATGACACGGCGCAGCAGACCCAGCATGGCCCTGTGTGCTCGAATGAGCAAGTCCGCGCGGCGCGGCCGTGGGCGCCATGGCTGGGGCGGCCGGGGAGTCGCCGGTCGGGCCGGTTGTCCGGGTTGCGTCCGGTTGGGGCAGGTTCTTGCGCGCCGCCCCTGCCGGGCGTCAGAAGCGATCCTTCAGGCGGAACAGGCTGGCCGGCGGCGATAGCCGATACGCCGCCGCGCAACGTCGCGCGGCGGCGGTGTGATTCAGGGGGCGAGGGGCCTCAAGGGTGGATCATTCCAGCCGCCGCACCAGATGCAGGGTGGTGTATTTGGCGACATCCGGGAACTGCTTGCGCCAGGCGGTCTGCTGGGCTTTGAACATATCGGGGAGGGTCTGGCAGAGGGGGGCGTAGGGCACCGTCTCGTCCAGCTCCGGAAGCTGGTGGATACAGCCGCACAGCGGGCAGCAGCGGAGCCAGCGCTCCTGGTTCACGACCTCGACCAGCGCCTGAGGTTGTCCGTCTGGATGCAGGGTCAGCTTGAACTGTTTTTGCAGGTGAAGCAGCGCGGCGGGCATGGGATTTCACTCCTTTACCTGCCCTTTGGCGGGACGGCCGGGGCAGGTCTGGCCGGGCGGCGGAGGCCGTCCGGTACCACTCGACACTCAACGTTCCCCCGCCGCGCCCGACCCTGAACAGGCCCGCGACCCGGCCCGCGCTGGAACGGAAAAACGACCGCAGCCAGCCTCGGCACGGATTGGTTTGGCCCAGCGGGTGGGTTCGGACGCCTGTACTCTTGACTGCCGGGGGCGCGGTGCAGACGGGAGGGTTGGGGGCGCATGATCCAACCCGGTCTGTGGGACAGATTCTCTCGCCATTTTGATCGGCGAAAGACGCGGATTGACTTATTAAAAGTATATCATGCGGCGGGTTGTTTCACAAACCGCCGGTGGCGCCAGGTGTATTCCGAATGGGGGGCAAGGTCACGGAAAAACAGGAATAGGACACGGATTTACACGGAAAAGGCACGGAAAAACACGGATTCAAAGCAAAATGGGTGAAAATCCGTGTCCAAAGTTTTTGACTGCCCCCAATCTGAAACACACCCGTGGCGCCGGGTGTATTCCGAATGGGGGCAAGTCAGGCAGGGCCAATGGAAAAACAGGAATGGGACACGGATTTACACAGAAAAGGCACCGAAAAACACGGATTCAAGGCATCATTTGGTGAAAATCCGCTTCCATCCGTTCTATCCGTGTCCAAAGTTTTTTGACTGCCCTCGATCTCGCACCCCGCGCCCGGACCTTGACTGTCGCCAACCGCCGTTTGTGATATTCTGAGCATAATCCTCATTCCCCCACGGAGGTAATGATGCGTTGGCTATCGGCGGCGGCGCGGAGAAGCACGGGGTTGACTCTCGTCCTGATTTTCGCCCTTCAGTCCTGCTGTGGCTCCTGTGTCAATGATCTCACGCGGGGTCTGGGAGGGAATCTCACAGAGGCGCTCGCAAGATTATCAACCTCGATCGGCGCTGTTCCAGACCCATCGACGGGCGCTCAGGACACGTCCGAGCCATGCACGGTGAGCACCGATCGGCAGGACGTGGCGGTGCATGTTGGGCCGGGGGAAGGCCGCGCGACGCTGCGCTATCTGCCCGCCAACGAAGACATTCAGGTCACCGGCCGCGCGACGGCGGACGATGGCTCCGCCTGGTGGCAGGTGGCGCTGGCGGGAGTCGCGCAGGCCTGGGTCAGCGCGGCGGATGTGAGCGCCGCCGGGGACTGCGACGGGGTGCCAGAAGTGGCCGCGCCGCCGGTGATCCCCGCCGCGCCACAGGGTGGTTCTCAGGGCACGGGCGGCGATTCCGGCGGGACGGCGGGCAGCCGTGCGTGGGGCGCGTGCGGAAGCTGCGCCGACTGCGGGGCCGATCCCAGCCAGTGCGTGCTCTCCTCCGATGGGCAATGCCTGTGGGACGCGGCCCGCTGCGGTGGGGTCAGCGCGCCACCTTCTGGCGGCAATGCAGCCTGCGTGCCGGATGGGCAGAGCTATTGCGGCTTCACATCTGAAATGCGGGACTTTTGTGGCACTGGCGAGCTGATGCCGGTCTGGGAGTGCCGCGATTCATGCGGGACACTCCTGTATTCAGGTAATCCGGATGGTTGCGGCGGAGACGTTTAGAGGACCCGAAATCAGATCGTGATAGGCTGGGGACAGTGCTGATCGTATCGGGGGGATGAATCATGGGTTGCTGCCTGCAATGGCTCCTGACGGGAGTCGTAGGGTTCCTCGCTTCGCTGGGCTTCTTTGGCTGGACTACCTCGATCGAGCAGCCCGCCTTGCCGCCGGACGCGCCCTGCACGGTCCTGGCCGAACGGGCGGACGTGCCGGTACGGGTCGGGCCGGGGGAAGGCCGCGCGGTGCGCCTGTTCCTGCCCGTGGGTCAGGATGTCCCGGTGATTGGCCGGGCCGTGGTCGACGGCGGCGGGTGGTGGCAGGTGGCGCTGGAGGGAGTCGCGCAGGCCTGGGTCAGCGCGGCGGATGTGACCGCCGCCGGGGCCTGTGACGGGGTGCCGAACGTGGCCGCGCCGCCCATCGTCCTCCCACCGAATGCCACGCAAGAACCGGGGGACGTACCCGGCGCGTGGGGCGCGTGTGGGAGTTGCGCCGACTGCGGGGCCGATCCCAGCCAGTGTGTGCTCTCCTCCGATGGGCAATGCCTGTGGGATGCGGCCCGCTGCGGCGGGGCGGCCGGCGCGCCGCCACCTTCTGGCGGCGGTTCATCCTGCGTGCCGGATGGGCAGAGCTATTGCGGCTTCACATCTGAAATGCGGGACTTTTGTGGCACTGGCGAGCTGATGCCGGTCTGGGAGTGCCGCGATTCATGCGGCACGATCACCTATTCAGGCAATCCGGATGGTTGTGGGGGAGAGCAGTAGGCGGCACAGGAGTCGGCCCACTCCCAGGAAGAACAGGCGCGAGACGTCCCCGAACCACGCGGCCTGTCTTCTCGTGCGGAATTGAACAGAGTCCGCTGGACTGATGGAGGGAAATCATGGGCTGTCTGCCATCGTGGATTGTGACGCTGCTCCTCAGTCTGTTGCTGGGCGCAGGGCTCATCGGCTGGGACACCACTCTCCGGCAGCCGCCTGAACCGTGCACCGTCCTGGCCGGGCGGCCGGATGTGCCGGTACGGGTCGGGCCGGGGGAAGGCCGCGCGGTGCGCCTGTTCCTGCCCGTGGGTCAGGATGTCCCGGTGATTGGCCGGGCCGTGGTCGACGGCGGCGGGTGGTGGCAGGTGGCGCTGGCGGGAGTCGCGCAGGCCTGGGTCAGTGCGGGGGACGTGACCGCCGCCGGGGCCTGCGACGGGGTGCCGGACGTGGCCGCGCCGCCGGTGATCCCCGCCGCGCCACAGGGTGGTTCTCAGGGCACGGGCGGCGATTCCGGCGGGACGGCGGGCAGCCGCGCATGGGGCGCGTGTGGGAGTTGCGCCGACTGCGGGGCCGATCCCAGCCAGTGCGTGCTCTCCCCGGACGGGCAATGCGTGTGGGATGCGGCCCGCTGCGGCGGGGCCGGCGCGTCGCCACCTTCTGGCGGCGGTTCATCCTGCGTGCCGGATGGGCAGAGCTATTGCGGCCACACGGGCGAGTTCTATGACTACTGCGGCAGCGGGGAACTCAACCCGGAGTGGGAATGCCGCGATTCGTGCGGGACGCTGCTGTATCGCGGCGTGGACCCAGCCGGTTGCGGGGGAGATGACTAGACAGGTCCATTCACGGCAGGGACACAGCACCGCGCAGCCGTTGGAATCCCCATGGACTGATTCCGGCACAGGGATCGGCACGACACCGGAGGCAGGCGCGACAGGTCCCAAACCTGCGCGGCCTATCATCTCATGCCAGGCTGAACTTGCCGACCGGACTGCCGGAGGAAAATCATGGGCTGTCTGCCCCAGTGGATTGTGACGCTGCTCCTCAGTCTGTTGGTGGGCGGGGGCTTTTCGGAGGGAATGCCTACCTTCAGCGACCGGCCGAGTCGTGCACCGGCCTGGCCGGGCGGCCGGATGTGCCGGTGCGGGTCAGACCGGGCGAGAGTCGCTCGGTGCGGCTCTACCTGCTCGCCAGCAATGCCGCCTCTGTCATGGGCCTGGCCTGCTTGCTGGTCGAGGTGGCCCTGATCCAGCGTTGCCTGCTGGCGGCAGGGCTGGCGGGTGGGCACGCGGCCGGACCCTGACTTTCGCCAGGCGCCGTTTGTGATATTCTGAACATAGTCATCATTCTCCCACGGAGGTGATTATGCGTTGGCTATCGGCTGCTGCGCGGAGAAGTACCGGGTTGACTCTCATCTTGGTTTTCGCCCTTCAGTCCTGCTATGGCTCCTGTGTTGGTGATCTCACGCGGGGTCTGGGAGGGAATCTCACAGAGGCGCTCGCCAGTTTATCAACTTCAATCGGCGGTCTTCCAAGTTTGTCGACGGGTGCTCAGGGCATGCCCCAGCCATGCACGGTGAGCACCGAACGGCCGGACGTGGCGGTGCATGTCGGGCCGGGAGAAACGCGCGCGACGCTGCGCTATCTGCCCGCCAACGAAGACATTCAGGTCACCGGCCGCGCGACGGCGGACGATGGCTCCGCCTGGTGGCAGGTGGCGCTGGCGGGAGTCGCGCAGGCCTGGGTCAGTGCGGGGGACGTGACCGCCGCCGGGGCCTGTGACGGGGTGCCGAACGTGGCCGCGCCGCCCATCGTCCTCCCACCGAATGCCACGCAAGAACCGGGGGACGAACCCGGCGCATGGGGCGCGTGCGGGAGCTGCGCCGACTGCGGGGCCGACCCGGGCCAGTGCGTGCGGTCTCCCGAAGGGCAATGCCTGTGGGACCCGGCCGGCTGCGGGGGAATCGGCCCGACGCCCAGGTCCGGCTGCGTGCCCGATGGGTCGAGCTACTGCGTCTACACGTACACGGTTGTTTGTTCGCCGTATCAGACCCGGAACTGCTACGATTCGTGCGGCGCGCTCCTCTCCACGACCTGTATGCCATAAGGGGCGGGCGTTTCCGTTCGGGGTGTTCCTGTGAGGCAAGGCAAACAAACCGGGCCGGTCAACCTGACCGGCCCGGCGTCTGATGTTCGGGTGATGGCGGCGGGTTAGAGGTTCCCGACGCGGCGGATCTCGGCCGTGCTGCGCACGCTTTCGGGCCGTTCCTCGTAGCGGGCTTCCAGGCGGCGGCCCTGGGCGACCAGCCAGACTCCGGCTCCGGCCAGGGCGCGCTGGATCAGGCCGGCAGGCGCGGGATGGGCGGCGCGCGCCCCGCGGACGAGGGCTTCACGCGCCCTGGCGCGCTGCCCGTCCCGGATGCGTTCCTGCATGACGTCGAGGGTATTGAAGTTCGGGTTCATCCTGGTTTCCCTTTCCCCGGCGGCGGCGAACCTGTGTGTGGCTCGTTCGCGGCCTGATTCCAGGGTAGGGGAAAACGGGGCGGATGTCGTCTGCCGTCCGGCGAGTCTCTGGCCTGACCGGTGGGGGAGTTCCCGGCCTGGCCGAACGTCCAGGCCGCTCAGGAAGCCACCGGTTTCGCCAGGTGATCGCGGATGGCGTTGGCCAGCCGGGCCGCGTCCGACTCGAAGTCGTCGGGGCTGAGGGTAAATACTTGGCGGCCGAACAGCGCGGCGATGTCCTCCGGCAGCCAGGCCCGCTCCGGGACGGGCTGCCCCTCGTCCATCACCGGGACGACCAGCACATCCGGCCGTTTGAGAACCGCGGCGATCTCGCGCCGCACGTAGTCGTTGGGGTCGTCCAGACGGCGGCGGCCGCTCTCCTTGTCCTGGATGCGCAGCCACTGCGGGCCGATCATGGCGAGCAGCACCCGGCAGCCGTTGAGCGCCTGATCGAGCACGTCAACCCACTGCTGGCCGGGGCCGATGCTCTTTACGTCCAGGAAAATGTCCACCCCCAGCCGTGCGCCGAGAAATTCGTACAGGACCTTGACCATCCAGGCGGTATCGGCCCGCCGGTAACTGATGAAGATCGGGGGCGGCGGCGCGGGCGCCAGGGCGGCCGCGCCCGTTTCCCCGGCCTGATAGATGTCGATTGCCCTGGTCACGGTTTCGGCGCTGATCAGGGCGTCCCCGGTGGCGACGTGCAGGCGCAGGACGGTTTCGCACAGCCTCAGCAGGCGGCGCGGACTCGCCTCGCAGGCCGCCAGCAGCAGGGCGAACATCTTCGGGCGGGCGTCGGTCCGGCACAGGTCTTCCAGGTTCGGGTACAGGCCGCTGCTGTAGTAGCTCAGGCGGGTGTTGACCACTGCCTTGAGCGCGTCGTCGTCCCACGCGGCCTGCTCGACCACGTAGTCGTCCGGCGGGATGCCCGGCAGAGCCAGCAGCGCCCGGCCGGCTTCCGGGGGCAGGAAGAACTTGAAGGCCACGTGCGGCGAGCGCAGGATCGCGCCGTCCGCGAACAGCGGGCGCAGCAGCGGCACGATCCCGGCCTCGTCCAGGGCGGTTTCCCCCACCCGGTCGACCAGGATATAGATCGCCTGGTAGGGCTGCTGGGGCCGGGGCCCGGCCCGCAGCACGACCTGGACCAGGCTGTCCAGCAGGTCGTGAGGCGGCAGCGCGCGCAGGTCGAGTTCCCTGGCCGGTTCCTTGATCAGTTCGGCCAGGTCGAGCTGGACGATGGGGTTGGCATACGTCTGGGCGTAGGACTGGAGCATGGCGCGATCCGCGCTGCTCAGGCGCTGGAAGTAATCCGGCGGGGCATAGCGGGTCAGGGCGCTGAGGATGTAGCGCACGAGGCGCTCCACGTGCTGGCCGAGCGTGACCCGGGCCGGATCGCCCCCGGCCTCGTCCAGCAGGGCGGCGAAGTCGTAGTAGTGCACCGGCAGGACGTGCCCCTGCGAGGCGCACAAATGGGCCACGATCTCGCGCGTGGCGGTCTTGCCCGCGCCGCGCTCGGCCAGCAGGAAGGCGGTGCGCGGCGCGCCGGCATCGCCGATGAGTGGCTCCAGGAAGGGCCGGTCGACGAAACAATCGACCAGCAGCCTGATCTCCTCCTGCTCGGCGGTGCGGGACGCGAACGGGTTCGCGCTGAACCCCAGGCGCGCCAGCCAGTCGTGCAGCGGTTGCTCGATTCGGGCCGTCATGGCGGCTCCCCCTCCGGGTAGGTGCGGCCGGTTGCCAGCGTCCACTATAGCATCGACGCCCGGCCCGGCAAAGCCGGGAAAACGGCGATCAGCCAGAGGCAAAAGCAGCCAGGCCGCGTGCTGCTGGCGGAAACCGCACCCGGTTTGTCACGTTGCCCTGGACGCCTGGCATTTGACGCTGCCAGCGCCATGGGGAGTTGAGCGGTCGATCCTGTTTTTTGGCCCAGCAGGCGCGCGCAAGACGTTTTCGAGTTATACTCTGTCCGGTCTCGCCCGTAGCAGCTCCCCGTGTGTCCATCCAGCGCGTGACAGGGAGACCCCGCGCCGTTCCGCCGTGTGGTCGAACGCCAAGACCGTCGGTTGAAAACCACGTTCACAGGAAGAACCCTATGCCCGGCCGAATCCTGATCCTGGAAGACGATCCCGATCAAAACCTGATGATGTGCGACGTGCTGGGCGTGGACGGCCACACCTGCCTGTCCGCCCGCTCGGTGGACGAGGCGGAGCGCATCCTGGCCGAAAACGCCGTCGATATGGCGATTCTGGACATGAACCTCCCCGGCCGCACCGGCCTGGAGGCCCTGGCGACCATTCGCCAGAGTCCCACCCTGCACGCCATCCCGGTCATCGTCGTGACGGCCAACCCGCAGTTCCAGAACCAGGCGGAGGAGTACGAGATCGAGCTGTTCCTGGTCAAGCCGTTCAGCGTCGCCCAGCTCCGCACCCTGGTGAAACGCTACCTGGCGTAGCCCGCCCGCCCCTGGATGGAGGCGGCCCGTCGTCACGGGCGACGCCGCCACGAAGACGATCCGGGCGTGGCATGGATTGCGATCATCCACGGTGTGCTGCATCCTGCGCGGTGCGGAGGCCCTGTCGGCGGAGTGCGCTGCCCCCCGCTGGTACTCGCGGTCGGTTGCGGCTGGCCGCGCTCCGGCGCTACAATGCCAGGGTATCTTTCATCAACCATCAGGAGCAGGCTCATGCGCAGACTGCTGATTTTTGGACTTCTCGCGCTGGCATTGTTCGGCGCTTGCACCCCGCTCAACCCGCCCCAACCCTCCGAATCGGTGGACGCCAATGCCATCGGCAGCGCCCTGGACTGGGATCGCTCGCCGGAGGCGGTCGTCGTGCGCCTGGATACGACCGGCAGCACCGGCGATCCCGTGTACGACCGCAATACTATCCCCTTCTGCACCCTGTTTGGCGACGGCCACCTGATGTGGGTCGATCCCTTCGCCGACCCGGAGCAGGTGCTGGAAGACCGCCTGAGCGACCAGGCCATCCGCGACTTTCTGGAGTTCGTGATCGGCTCCGGCTTCTATAGCTGGGACCCCACCAACGGCATCCTGCTGCCGGTCACCCAGGAGCCGGACGAGCCCAGCCCAATCATCGAGCGGATCGCGATCACGCTCTTCGGCCAGACGGTGGAGCAGACCGCGCTCTCCAACTGGCCGCGCGAGGCCTTCGCCACGATCCTGGATCGCTGCCAGCACCTGAGCAGCACCCCGACCCTGTTCGTCCCGACCGGAGCCTGGCTGAGCGCCGTGCCCGGCGCGATGCGCAGCGACGTGCCCAGCCTGCCCTGGGACATGTTCGCCCAGAGCTTCCCGGACCTGGACCTGACCGCCATCCCCCTGGACAGTCCCCGCTGGGTCACGGGCGAGATGGCGCGCGTCATGTGGGAGATCGTGCGCGAGGGGCGGATGCAGATCACGCGGGACGGCATCGCCTACCGGCTGATCGTCCAGGTGCCCGGCTTGCAGCCCGCCGCCCCTGCCGCCCCCGCCCAGGCGGATTCCGCCAGCACCGGCTCATGAACGGCCGCATGCCTCCCCGCCGCCGGGCCGGCCTGGGGCTGATGACCGGCCTCCTGCTGCTGGCTGCCTGCCAGTCGATCCTGCCCGGCGCCAACGTCCCGGCCACGCCGCTGCCCACCCCAATCCCGCTGTACTGGGACGAGCG
The DNA here is from genome assembly GCA_029976005.1 of Aggregatilineales bacterium. Classification (GTDB taxonomy): domain Bacteria; phylum Chloroflexota; class Anaerolineae; order Aggregatilineales; family Ch27; genus JARKOQ01. Next base: position 19,661 of record JARKOQ010000085.1, read on the forward strand.
CGCTGCCGTGACCCTGATCCAGGCCGACCGCCTGACCCTGCCCCTCGCCGAGCCAGACAAGGTGGCCTTCGTGCCGACCTGCGCGATTTACGGCGACCGGCGCGCCCGCTGGCTGGAGCCGCCGCCGGACGGCGCGCCCGCCGGGGCGACCGGCCGCCTGCTGGAAAGTCCGGTCGACCCGGAACGGCTCGCGGCCCTGGTGCGCACCGTGGCCGAATCGGGCTTCTTCGGGCTGGCCCCGGTCTACGGGGTGGAGAGCGGCCCGGTGCGGCGGCTGGCCATCCGCCTGGAGGGTCTGGGCCAGCACGCCGTCCAGGTTTCGGACGCGACCATCACCCCGCAGGGCTTTGATGACCTGTTCGCCTTGTGCGAGGGCTTGCGCCAGCCGGACGCCGCCCAGGAAGTCCTGCCGGACGGCGGCTGGGTGTACGCCTTCGAAGCGCCCGCCCCAGGCGCGGCGCAGACCCTCTGGCCGGACGACGCCGGCTGGCCGCTGACAACCCTGGCCGAAGGCCCGCGCTGGCTCCAGGGCGACCTGGCGGGCCAGGTCTGGACGCAACGCCGCGACTACGGGGCCGAGGCGACCTTTGGCTTTCTGGACAAGGCTTACCGCGTCGTCCTGCGCGTGCCGGGCGTGACGCCGGATACCCTGCGCCAGCCCCGCAACCCGGACGAAGCCCCGCCGCCCTCCTCGCTGTGGACGGCCGAGCAGCTTTCGCGGGTTTTCGTGGCCCGCCTGACGGGTGGGACGCCCATCCCCTCCGGGACGATCGGGGCCAACATCGTCGACGCCTGCACGATCTACGGCGATGGCCGGGTGGTGATCAGCGAGCAGCCGGTCGGCCGGGTGCAGGAAGGCCGTCTCACCCCCCAGGAGATGGACAACTTCCTGGAAGGCTGGATCAACACCGGCTTCTTTGACTTTCCGCCTGAGGCCCCGACCGCGACCCCGCCCCCGCCCGAAACCCTGGTGCAGGAAGTTTCGATCCTGCTCAACGACGGGCGCGAGGCGACCCGGCGCTACCCGCTGGGGGCCGGATCGGTGCGCACGGCGCGCAATCCCTGCGCCACCCTGACCGAGTTCCAGCCCGCCGAGCCGCGGGGCGGCTACCTGTGGGCGATCGAGCAGGGGCCGTCCACCCGCTATGAGGACAATCCCGATTACCTGCTGGTCGCCTGGCCGGAGGAGTACGTCGAGCTGGAGGAGTTCCAGCAGCCGGTGTGGCAGGAGGACGACCCCGCCGCCGGGCTGAGCGCGGACGGGCTGCGCTTCGCCTGGGAGACGATCCACGGGCCGCAGCGCCGGCCCAACCTGCTGTTCGTCCAGCGCGGGCTGGCTTACCAGGTCAACGTGGACGTGCCGGACATCACCGCCCGCCTGGGCGGCGTGCTGGGGGCCATCGCCACCGAGGAACCGGCCGCGCAATAGGGCGTTCCGAACGCCGCGTCGCAAGATCGCCGCGCAGGAGGATGCCATGCCGATCGCCATCCACCGTTTCGACCCCGCCCGCCGCGCCGATTTTTTCCGCCTGCACAGCGCGGCGCACGAGGCCGGGTGGTGCTTCTGCGCGGCGTGGTGGGTGGAGACCTGGGAGGGCTTTGGCGAGCGCCGCGCCGAGCAGAATCGGGCCGTGCGCGAGGCTCTGCTTGACCGGGGCGAATACGATGGCTACCTGCTCTACGTCGACGGCGACCCGGCGGGATGGTGCCAGGCCGGGCCGCGCGACCGGCTGATCAAGCTGGCCCGCCAGTTCGATCTGGCCCCCGATCCGGCCGTGTGGGCCATCACCTGCTTCCTGATCGCCCCGGCCCGGCGCGGGCGGGGACTGGCCGCCGCCTTGCTGGACGGCGTCCTGGCCGACCTGCGGGGGCGCGGCGTGCGGCGCGTGGAAGCCTTCCCCAAACGCGGGGAAGGGCTGGCGGCGGACGACCTGTGGACCGGGCCGGAGAGCCTGTTCCGGCGGGCAGGTTTCGCCGTGGCGCGGGACGATCCCGCCCGCCCGGTGCTGGCCCTCGACCTGGAATAATCCCCCGTAGTAGCCGGCCCATCACGGAGCCGGCACGATCACCCCGTTGTCCAGAATCTCGCTTCCCGCCGGGGCCGCCTCAACCGGCAGGCGCGCGCCGTCCGGCAGGCTGTAGAGGCCCACGTAGAGCCGCCATGCGCCAGCGCCCTCCGGCAGCGTGAAGCGGTGCGGGTCGGCGATGACCATGGCGGGCAGCCATTGCCCGGTCGGATAGCGCCCATCCAATGGGGCCGAATCGGCCTGCGCCAGCGATCCGCCCGCCGCGTCCAGCGCATGCACGAAAACCTGATAATCCCGGCCCGGCGGGCCATCCGCCTCCCAGTACAGGGTGGCGGTGACGGCATCCCCCGCGCGTTCGATCAGGGCCGCATGCAGGCGGATCCCCTCCGCGAAGCGCACCTCCAGCGATTGGGCCTCGGCGGGAATCGCCGCATTGGCCGGCCGGCGGACGACCACGTCCGCGCTCGCCCCAGGATAGACGACCCGGTTGTCGTAGGCCGGCTGGACGAAGACGCGCACCGGGGTCAGCTCGCCCAGGTCGGCGGGCAGATCGAGCGTGGCCGTCACGCGGGTCAGCGCCCCAGTGACCCAGGCCATCCCGCCGTCCAACGCGACGGTCGTCCCGGCGCGGGTCAGGTCGTCCGGGACCCAGACGGCCGGGAGGCGGACCTCGGCGTAGCGGATGGCGGTGTCCGGGCTGGCGGCGACGATCCGCCACTCGCGCACGGCCAGCGCGCCGGGATGGCTGGCCGCGTCGAAGCGGATGGTCAGCGCCGGGGCGCTATCGTCGACCGTCACCGTCAGGCCGCTGGCGTAGGGGCTGGCCGGGTCGAGGGCCAGCAGCGAGCGCATCTCCGGCGGCGCGGCCGCGCCGGTCACGGCCGACCAGTCGGCGGCCAGAGACGCGGCCAGCGCATCCGCTTCGTCCGCCCGTCCGGCGGCGCGGAGGGACTCGCCCAGCAGGGCGCGCCCGGCCCAGGTCGACCCGGCGGCGACCGCCTGCCGGTAGGCGGCGACGGCCTCGTCGAGCTGCCCCCGCTGCGCGGCGATTCCCCCGGCCAGCAGGTCATCGATCGCGATCGCGGCGTTCGCTTCCCAGCGATCGGGGTGCAGCCAGACATTGGGCGCGCGCGCGTCGGGATCGATGGCCGGGACCAGCGCGGCCCGCGCGCCGTCCGGATCGGCCTGCATCAGCCGGATCAGGGCCAGGCTGATCAGGTCGTCCGGCCCGCGCTCGATTTTGGGGATCGCCAGCAGGGTCGCCGCCGCTTCCTCCGGCCGGTTCCGGCCGGTCAGCAGCGCGGCCCGCGCCCGCACTTCCGGCCAGCGATCGTTGACGGCCAGCAGCTCCCAGGCGGCCGGGTCGACCTCCACCACCCCCAGCACCCGATCGAGTTGGGAATCGTCCAGCAGGTAGACAAAATCGGCGGAGAGCAGCGTCCGGGCGGCCAGGATGCGCGCCCCCACGTCGCCCGAATCGAGCTGGGCCAGCAGGCTGTCGCGCCCCGCGCCGGGATCGCCCAGGATGGCCTGGGTGGCGGCCAGCGCCCCGCCGATCAGGGCCGAATCCGGCCGCGCGGCGTGCAGGGCCTGCCACTCCGGCAGGGCCTGGGCGTCCGCGCCCATCATCAGGCGCGTGAAGGCCAGCCCCAGCCGGGCGGCCGGATCGTCCGGCGAGCCGGTTTGCAGCGCCTGCCAGCGGGCCAGGATCGGCCGCCAGGGGGCGGGATCGGCGGGCCGTGCCAGGGCGAAGCCCTCCGGCGTCCAGCGCGGCGAGTCCAGATCGGCGTAGATCGCGTTCATGTCCGCGAAGAGCGCGTCGACCTCGGCCCGCCCCGCGTCCAGGTCGCCCACGCCGAAGATCAGGTAGCCCGCTACCTCGTCGAGCAGAGGGAAGCGCTCCGGCTGGAGTTGCATCTGGGCCAGGCGCGTGTCATTCGCCTCGGCGACGATGTGGGTCGCGCCTGTCTCGCGCAGGAAGTCCAGGTCGGCGCTGTCCAGCCAGGGGGCGAGGGGGATCGCCTCGTTGAAGAAGCGCGCGGTCTGCGGGTAGAGCAGGTTGCCGCTCTGCCGTCCCCCGGTGATCAGGGCGTGGGGCACGCTCTCGATCACGTAATTCGAGGCCCGTCCGTTCATGAGCACGACGGCGTCGCCCGGCAGGGCGGGGACGAGGTCCGCCAGCGCCTCGATCGCGGCCTGATCGGCGGGCAGCATCCGGCGCAGGGCCTCGGCTTCGCCCGCCGCGCGAATCTGGTCGCGCCCGCTGCCGGCGATAGGCAGCGGCTCCAGGTACAGCCCGACGATGGCGGCGGCCAGCAGGACGGCCAGCCCGCCCGCCAACCCGCGCCGGTTCAGCCGGGTCAGCACCCCATCCAGGCTGATGCCCAGGATCGCCGCGACCGGGATGGCGATCGCCATCCGCTCGGAGGTGGACAGCGTGGCGAAGCGGGCAAACAACGCGGCCAGCCCCGGCACGAAAACCACTGCCAGCGGCCCGATCGTGGCCGCGAACAGGACGTTGGCCGCGAAACTGCGCCGCCAGAACAGGCCGTGGAGCAGTCCCAGCCCGATCGCAAGCAGGATCAGCGGGTGGTAGACGATCACCGCCGGGTCGAGGATGTAGGTGGAACCGACCAGGGGCAGCCCGGACAGGGAGAGGACGCTCACCCCGGCCGCCGTGGTGGTGCGCTCCACTCCCGCAGCCGGGACGGCGCTCTCCGGCCCGGCCGTGAAGGAGGCGTTGACCTCGGCCGTCAGGTTCACCGTCCGGATCGGGTCCAACGCCCACTGGATGGCGGGCAGGATCATCACCCCGGCCAGCACCGCGCCGACCGCGATCAGGCGGCGCAGGCGCGCCCGATCTGGGTGGGCCAGCCACCACAGCCCGCCGATCGCCCCGGCATCGACCAGGAACATCGCCACCTGCTGGGGGTGCAGCATCGCCAGGGCCACGCCGATCAGGAGCAGGATCAGCCAGTCCCGGCGGCGCGGGGCATGCAGCAGCGAGACCAGCACGGCCAGGGCCAGCGGCAGCACCACTCCGGAGCTGAACTTGCGCAGGGTATTCAGCTCGAACAGCCCATCCTGCCCAAAGACCCCGCCGCCCTGGATGTACACGAGGTCATCCACGGTCAGCAGGCCGAAGATCACCACGCAGGCCGCGCTCCAGACGGCGGCCGATTCGCTGCCGGTCAGCGCGTAGGCCAGCGCGGCCCAGATCAGCGGGATTGTCCAGGCGAAGAGCGGAGTCAGGTCGTGCCAGATGAGGTCCGCCGGGGGGCGTCCGCTGCTCCAGGCCCACACGGCGTGGGTGTACGTCCAGCCGTCGGTGGCCCAGCGGATGTCGAAGCCCGGATTGCCCAGTTGGACGGAGAGCCGGCCCGGATCGGACGGGTCGTGGGCCAGCCAGTTGGCCAGCGAGACGAACACGGTCTGATCCTCGAAGCCGCTGTAGCGCACCCGGGTGCGCTCGTAGCCGCCCGCCGCGCCGACCGCGCAGGCCACGATCAGCACGGCCAGTCCGGGCACAGCCCGCCGGGTCAGCCGCCAGGGAATGGCCTCGGCCGGGGCGGTCGCGGCCGGCAGCAGTCCCAGGCCGAGCAGCAGCCCGTGCAGCACGAACAGGTAGACGACCGGCGGCGTCTCGATCAGGCGCGCCAGCCCGCCCAGCCCAATCGTCAGCCCCAGCCCGGCGGCCATGATCCAGCCCAGGGCGAGCAGGGGATGATCCCCCCGGCGCAGGCGGCCCAGGGCGCGGGCCAGCACCGCGCCGGGCCAGTAGACCTGAAGCGCAATCGTGATGACCAGGGCAATCAGGCTGCCGTGCAGCGGCCCGGCGTGGACCAGGGCGAAGCCCAGCGAGAACAGGGTGACGGCGCTCCGGGCGGCGCGCGGGTGGGCATTGATCCGCGCCAGCAAGGGGATAGACATGGGCGATCCTTCGAGCGGCGATCCGAGCGTACTCCGGGGGAGAACTATAGCGCAGGCGCGGGCCAGGGGCGAAAAGCAGAGGCCAGAGGCCGGGAGACCAGCGGCCAGAGAGGGACCGGATTGGCAGCGCCGGGGTCCGGGCGGCCTGGGTAGGGATGGGTCACCGACCCGGCCGCGTCGTTTTGCCTGGGCAACTCGCGCGGCCGGAGGATGCGGGCGGGTCTCGCTGTTCGCCTTTAGCTGACTGCTGATAGCTGAAAGCTGACTGCTGGCCGCTTACGTAAACATCGGCTCCAGGCCCAGGGCGGCCAGCTTTGGCTCCAGTTCGGCCTGAGTCGTGCCCGGCTGGAAGCGGCTGGCCGCGTCCAGCACCCTGGGCAGCAGGCGGATGTCGGCGATGGTGTTGACGAACACGTCCGGGTTGGCCAGCGCCCAGTGGACGGCCAGGTCGATCTCGGCCTGGTCGGTCAGCGGCTCGTACCAGGAAGCGCTGGTGTGCGGCTTGGTGCCCCACGGCCCGCGCTGGATCGTCTTGATCGCCTGCACGGCCACGTTGCGCGCCTTCGCCACCTGAAGGAGCTGCGCCACGTCGGCGGCATAGCGCGGGTTCTGGAGCATGATGTAGTTGTAGGGCAGCAGGACCGTGTCGAAATCGAAGCGTTCCAGGCTGCGCAGGTGCATGTGCGCGACGCTGATGTCGTGCCCGGTCACGCCCAGGTAGCGCACGATGCCCTGCTCGCGCGCCTTGACGAAGGCTTCCAGCGCGCCGCCGGGGCCCATCGCCGTTTCCCACTGGGCCGGATCGACCAGGTAGTGCATCTGCCACAGATCGATGTGATCGGTCTGCAACCGCTGGAGCGACAGGTCAAGGTGGTGCATCGCGCCGCTGTAGGTGCGCTCCTCGGTCTTGGTCGCCAGGAAGAAGCGGTCGCGGTAGCGGGCGATCCAGGGGCCGAGACGCTGCTCGGCCTTGCCGTAGCTGTTGGCCGTGTCGATGTGGTTAAGGCCGTAATGGAGCACGATCTCCATCGTCTCGTCGGCCTCGTCCTGGGTTACGTCGTAGAACGCCGCCGCGCCGAACAGCGTCCGGGTGCTGAGGTGGCCGGTACGCCCAAAAGGACTGGTCGGGATCATCGCTCGCTCCTTGTACTGGGTCTCCACGTCCATCTGTATCTTAATGCGGACTTCGCCGCCCTGGCAAGGTGCGCGGGAAAACAAGGCGAACCGCCAGGACGCCAGGGAAAAACGCGGAGCAAGGCAGGGAGGAGAAAGCCTCGTGCCGTCGATCCATCTATCGCACAGGATAGCGGATCGCTGGCTGCTATGGCGTCACCACCGGCAGGCTGCGGCAGTCGCCCACCTCGACGATCACGTCTTCCCGCACCCAGGAGCCATCCCCCAGCATCCACCACTGGTAGCCGGCCGCGTCGCTCGCCTGGCCGACCACCCGCTGGACCACTCCCGGCGTGAGCTTGCCGAGCAGGGCGTAGCCGACTCCGGGGCCGCTGCGCTGGTTGACCGGACGGGCGGCGCTGGCTTCGCACACGCCGGGGGTGATCACCGGCACGGCGTAGGCCCACAGCATCTGGCCGAGGCAGCCTGCCGCCGGGCTGGCGGCGGTCAGGCCGAAGCCGTAGACGCCCGACCGCGCCTCGACCGGCACGTCCTCGAACATGAGCTGGCCGTCCACGTAGAGGCTGGCGGTCTGGTCGAGCGCGATCAGCAGGATGTGGTGCGGCCCGGCCAGCGGGCGGCTGTAGGCGCTCTCGCTGCGGGAGCGAGTCGCTTCGGCCTGGGTGTAATCGGAGATGAACACGGCGTCCTGACTGGTGATCCCGGCGTCGAGGGAGGCGTCCAGGCGGCCGTCGCGCTGGGTGACGCGCACCCCCAGCCGGCAGTCCTCGGTTTCGGCGGCGCTGCCGGGGGTGAAGGTCAGCCAGCCGCCAAGAATCACGTCGCGCTGGGGCCGGTCCGGGGCCATGAAACGGAAGGTCGCGCCGCTGCCGGACAGAATAGCCTGGTCCGCCTGGAAGACCGGCTCGCCACCGTAGGGGATGACCCCCAGGCGCTCCAGCTCCCGCACCGTTGCCTCCCAGTCCGCGCCGAAGCTGTCCAGACGGGTGGGCAGGCGCCGGCTGCTGGCGTCGAAGCTGGCCGCCACGGCCAGGGCGGTCTCCACGTCCAGGGGCAGCATGGCCGCGCCCGTGGTCAGGATATGGATCAGGCCCGGACGGCCGTTGCGAAAGGCCACGGCCAGCAGCAGACCGTTCTTGCCCTGCGCGTCGATGAAGTCCAGGCGGGCGGCCGGGCGGCCGTCCAGGGTCAGGGCGGTTGCCGTCTCGACTCCGGAGGCCGGGCCCGGCATGGTCGAGAGAAAGGCGCGCGCCAGATCGGCGGGAGCCGAAAAACTGCCCAGGCCCAGCCCGGCCAGGCTGTCCGGGCCGTAGATCACCAGATTGATCGTGCCGCCCACCACCCGCACCGGCGCGAGGCCCCGCCCGGACTGAACCTGCCAGATCGCGGGGTAAAGGAACTGGAAGGAGCCGTCGGGGGCGCGGTACTGGCTGTCCAGCGGAATCTGGGCCAGGGCCGGGCGGATCGCGCCGGCCAGCGGCAGGGCGCACGCCAATACACTCAGCAGACACACAGCCAGGGAGCGCAGGGCCTTCTTCATGACGAATCCAAAATCCCGTTGGCGCAGCGAGACGCGGTTATTCAAGAGATGAAGGTCGGAAAACGATTTGGTGCCGGTATGTATTCAGTATATCCAGGTCGAGGGGAGTTGGGTCAAAAAAAGCGTGAAAACCGGGGCGAGAATCCGGAGATCGGGCAGTTCCCCGCCGGAACCGCCCCCCGACCGCGACGGCGCGCGATCGGGGGGACGATGGTTGGAACGGGAAAACCTAGGGCGTGACGAGGGCCATGCCCCCGGCCACCCAGGCGGCGGTGCCGCCCGGATAGCTGCGCACGTCCGCGAAGCCGGCCATCTGCAGGGCGGTCATCACGACGGCGCTGCGGTGCCCGGAGCTGTCGTAAACGACGATGGGCGTATCCTGGGCGGGCAGTTCACCCAGAACATCCCCGAAGCTGCGCATCGGCAGGTTGACCGCGCCCTCGATGAAGCCCTGGGCATATTCGCTGGCTTCGCGCACGTCGCCCAGGAACAGGCCACCTTCGGTCAGGGCCAGGCTGAGGTCCTCGGCGCTGATGGTCGAGAAGCCGGCCGGCAGGGCGCTGAGGTAGGCATCCACCGTGGCCCACACGTCGGCGTCCACCGCCGGGAACTCACCGGCGGTCACGGCGGGCACGTCCTGCGACAGCGGGCCGGTGTAGCTCTTGATGCCGCCGCGCAGGCTGGTCACGTTCTGGTAGCCGAGCAGCACCAGGGCCGTCTCCGCGATCGCGCCGCGATGGCCGGCCGCGCAGTAGATCACGATCGGCTGGTCGAAGGCGGGCAGCACGGCCAGGTTCTGGGCCAGCGTCCGCAGCGGGACGTTGACCGCGCCGGCGATGAAGCCCTCGGCGTATTCGTTCGGCTCGCGCACGTCCAGCAGGAAGGCCTCGCTGTAGTCCGACGCCAGGGTATCGACGGTGATCGTGCCGAAGCCGGGCTGCATGGCGATCGTGGTCACGGCCTCGTAGGCCAGCGGGGCGACGACCGCCGCTTCCAGCGGGGTGCCTTCCGGCAGCACGACTTCCACTGCGGTTTCGGAAGCCGGTTCCTCGGCCTCGGCCGCGCCGACGACGGGGTAACCCGCCGCGATCCAGCCGTCGATGCCGCCCGCCATGTTGCGGGCGTTGTAGCCGAGCATCTGGAGCACGGTCGTGGCGATCGCGCCCCGGAAGCCGCCCTTGCAGTAGACGACGATTGGCTGGTCGGCCGGAAGCTGGCTCAGGTTGGCGGCCACTTCGCGCAGGGGGATGTTGATCGCGCCGTCGACGTGGCCCACGTCCGTCCACTCGCTGACTTCGCGCACGTCCAGCAGGAAGGGCGGATTCTCCACCAGCTCGGTCGCGACGTCGGCCACTGGCACCACGCCCCAGCCCTGCGGCAGGACGTTGACCAGGTAGTTATCCACGGCGGCGACCAGTTCCGGATCGATGGCGGCCGCTTCGCCGGGGGTGACGGTCACTTCGTCCGTGACGACGGAGTTACCGGCCGCGATCCAGCCGTCGATGCCGCCGGACAGGTTGCGCACGTTGGTGAAGCCGAGTACCTGGAGGCTGGTCATGGCGATCGCGCCACGGGTGCCCTTGGCGCAGTAGACCACGATCGGGGCGTCCAGGTTGGCGGGCAGCAGATTCAGGTTCTGGGCCAGCGACCGCACCGGGACGTTGACCGCGCCCTCGATGTGGCCGACTTCGGTCCATTCGTTGGCTTCGCGCACGTCCAGCAGGAAGGGCGGCTCCTCCACCAGGGCCGTCGCCAGGTCGGCGGCGGCGATCCCGCCAAAGCCCTGCGGAATGGCCGGCATATAGGCCGCGATCACGGCCTGGAGGTCGAAGGCCGCCGGCTGGGCTGCCGCGCCGCCCGTGACTTCGTAGCCCGCGTTGACCCAGGCGGTGATGCCGCCGGCCAGGTTGCGGACTTGATAGCCAAGCATCTGGAGCGAGACCATGGCGATCGTGCCGCGATGGCCGCTCTTGCAGTAGACCACGATCGGCTGGTCGGTGGGAAGCTGGTCGAGGTTATCGCCCAACTGGCGCAGCGGGATGTGCAGCGCGCCCTCGATCGGGCCAACTTCGGCGACTTCGGCGTCCTCGCGCACGTCGAGCAGGAAGGGCGGATTCTCCACCAGCTCCAGGGCCAGGTCGTCCGCGCCGACCACGCCCCAGCCCTGCGGCAGGACGTTGGTCAGGTAGTTGTCGACGGCGGCGACCAGGGCCGGGTCGATGGCGGCGGCTTCGCCGGTTTCGAAGGTCACTTCGTCCTTGACGACGGGCAGCCCGGCATCGATCCAGGCCGAAATGCCGCCCGACATGTTGCGGACGTTGGTGAAGCCCAGGATTTGCAGGGCGGTCATGGCGATCGCGCCGCGCGTGCCCTTGGCGCAGTAGACGATGATCGGGGTGCTGGGGTCGGTGGGCAGCAGCGCCAGGTTCTGGGCCAGCGTCCGCACCGGGACGTTGACCGCGCCCTCGATGTAGCCGACTTCGGCCCATTCGCTGGCTTCACGCACGTCCACCAGGAAGGGCGCGTCCTCTTCCAGCAGCTCGACCGAGGCCGTGTCGACGCTGACCGCGCCGAAGCCCTGGGGGATAGCGGGCAGGTAGGCCTGGATAACGCTTTGCAGGTCCAGCCCGGCCTGGGCCAGGACCGGCATCACCCCGGTCAGCAGGACGCTGACCAGGACCAGCAGGGTGATCAACCGCTTGAATGACATAGGTTCTCCTTCAACTGACTAGCGGGTCTACGGTATAGATGCGTCGGCAGGGACGCAAGATGCAAGTGTTGTCGATATTTAGGGTGAATTTCCCCTGGTTAGTCCGGCACGGGAGGCGACAGGGCGCGGAAAACACCCTGTCACCTCCTCGTCCTGTACGTGGTTAAGACGGCGGCGCGTCCAGCGGATCAACCGCAGGGGCGTCCAACGGATCGGTGCTGCCCCCGGCTGGTGCGTCCAGTGGATCGGCGCTGCCTCCCGCCGGGGCGTCCAATGGGTCGACGGCGGGTGCGTCCAGCGGATCGGTGCTGCCTCCCGCCGGGGCGTCCAGCGGATCAACCGAGGGCGTCGCCGGTTGCGCCGCGCCCGGCCGGGTGCCATCCTCCCCGGCCCGCGGCATGAACTGGTAGGCTTCCGGCAGGGGCGGCGCGGAAGGCACCACCACGGCCAGGTTGGCCTGCAATTCGTCCGGCCGGACCTTGTCCGGGGTCAGGAACAGGGCGTCGTTGCCGTGGCACGTCTCGCACGACGCGGTTTGCGGCGTGTTGCGCTGGATGTTGTGCGGCGTCGCGTAGGTCCAGGTGGACAGCGCGTCGAAGTTGTTCAGCACGTCCTCCCCGTACAACTGGAACAGGTCCGGGAAGGTGGGCACGTGGCGCACCGGGACGTAACGATACGGGCGCTCGGCGCTGCGCAGCGGGTTGCGGCCGATGTAGAAGCCCAGGTATTCCTCCTGAAGGCGATAGAACGGGACATCGTCCTCGCTGCGCTCCAGGTGGCAGTCGTAGCAGTTGATGTACGAAACCGAATGGCAGGTCTGGCAGGACAGGATCTCGGTGCCGTGGGCCTCGTGGTACGGGTTGCCGGAGCCGATCCCGACCTGATCCTGGTGGCACGATTCGCAGGACGGAGCCTGCGCGCCGTCGTAGCGATGGCCCACCGTGCTGCTGACGCTGCCGTCCTCGGCCACGCTCAGGTAGTCGGTGCCGTGCATGTCACCGCCTGTATGGCAGTCGGTGCAGGTCATCCGGGCCGAGCGCAGGTGCACGTCGCCGGGGATGCCTTCGTGCGCGCCGGTGTATTCGTTCTTGACGCGGCTGCCGTGGCAGGCCGTGCATTGGCGGCTCATCGACGGGGTGCGGTTGAAGTCGTGCCCGTTGATCAGGCCGCCGCCGACGCTGGTCGGCTGGCTGACGTGGCACTGGCCGCAGGTCGTATGGCAGTTCTGGCAGTGATAGGACTCGCCCTCCTCGATGACCGGGTGATTCTCCGGCATGCTGCGGGCGTACAGCCGGGTATCGTAGCCGGCCAGGTTGTTGTGCAGGCTGTATTCCTGGAACGGCGCGATATTGGGATGGCAGGAGCCGCAGGTGGCGGTGGCGTCCACCGAGGGATCGCGCACCATGCCGTCGTGGGCCGCGGCCTTGTCGGGCACGTCCTGGCCGCCGTGGCAGTCCGTGCAGGGGATGTAGCCGTGCACGTCCTCGGCCAGCAGCGCCGGGTCAATCAGGACCTTCTCCCAGACCTCCAACGGAGGTACAGAGCCGCCTCAGCCAGACCCTTCATTCAGTGACACGGTCTCGACCGGCGCTTCGGCCAGGGCCATGAGCTGTTCCTGGTTGGCGTGGCACGTCACGCAGTTGGAGGCCGGGATGGGTTCGGCGGTCGGCTCGGCGGGAATCGCCGTGGCTTCAGCGGCCGGAGCGACCGGGGTCGCCGTCGCCTGAAGGGCGGGGCGGGGGGCCGGCTGGGCGCTGACCGCCGCGGCCAGTCCGGCCAGGCCGATCAGCGCGATTGGAAAGAACAGGATGCGTTTCACGGGTGGTTTGACCCCTTTTCGAATGGCTGTAGCTGCGCTTCTCGAACCATCAGGGTAGGAACCGCCAGAGTCATTATGACAATTTTAGTACAATTCTGAGTCTTTTTTCACAAGACTATTATACGAAATATCTTATAGTCTTCAACTTTTCGCATAAGCTTTTCTTATATAGCTTTCTTATACCCATGCATAAGGAGATCGAATAGAAAGTGATGTCTATCATATTGAATTCCTGATGCAAGACTCGCTATGATGATCATCAGGGGGTGAGAACGGACGATGCTCGACATCTACGAGATGCAGATTTTCGTGACGGCCGCCGACACGGGCAGTTTCTCCGAGGCCGGCCGCCGCCTGCAAATGTCGCAGCCGGCGGTCAGCATGCAGATTCGCTCGCTGGAAAAGCGGGTGGGAGTCCGGCTGTTCCAGCGGGCGGGCCGCCACATCGAGCTGACCGAGGCCGGGAACGTCCTGCTGCCCCTGGCGCGGGAGATGATCAACCTGTCGATCCATGCCGAGGAGACGATGGCCTCCTTAAAAGGCAACGTCGTCGGCGTGCTGCGTCTGGCGTGCAGCACCACCGCCGGCAAGTACCTGCTGCCCAGGCTGATCGCCGGGTTCATCGAGGAGCATCCCGACGTGCAGGTGGTCTGCGACGTGGTCTCGCGCGGGCTGGCCCTGGCCAAGCTGGAGGATGGCACGACCCACCTGGCCCTGACCAGCATCCGGGAGCCTTCCCGCGATCTGGAGTACCGGGTGTTCACCACCGATCCGATCGCGCTGGTCGTGCCGCCCGACCACGCCTGGGCGCAGGCGGGCCACATCTCGGTCGACGAGCTGTGCCAGGGGCGCTTCATCGTCCGCGAGCTGAGCTCCGGCACCCAGCAGGCGGTCGTCCAGGCCCTGGCCGAGTTCGACCTGGGCCTCAACTCCCTGCCCCAGGTGATGACCCTGGGCAACACCGAGGCGATCATCATGGCGGTGCGGGAAGGGATCGGCGTGGCGTTCGTGTCGCGCCGGGCGGCGGACGAGGTCCTGCGTTACGAGCGCGTGGTCGAGGTCCGGGTGGACGGGCTGGACATCCAGCAGCAGGTTTACATGGTGCGCCACGCCCACCGCGCGCCCACCGGCCCCCAGACCGCCTTCTGGGAATTCGTGTACCGCCCGGAGAACAGCGTCATGCTGGATTACCGGGTGAATTAGCAGGGCAACCAGGCAGCCTGGCGCCGGCCCGAAAATACGGGAGCCGGCGCCTCATCGGGGGATAGGCGCGTGTGGTTTCGTGATCGACTGCGATCAGTGAAAGAGAGCAACTCCATGAACCGTGTTTGGGTTCGGCTCCAGGGGGGACCGATCATCGTTTTCTGTCTGTCGCTGGCGCTGGCGGCCGTGTTTGGCTTGCTGGCGGATCAGCCGGTCGCCGAAGCTCAGGGCGGCCCGGAGGATCATTCCGGCCAGTTCTGCGCCGAATGCCACCTCGATTACGCCGCATCCTGGCAGCGTGGTGCGCACTCGATTGCCTATACCCGCGACACCTTCCAGGCGGCGTGGGCCGACTTCAACAACGACCCTACCTGCCTCGAATGTCACACCACCGGGTACAACCTGCACGACAACACGTACCTGATTGAGAACGTGACCTGCGAGGCCTGCCACGGCACCACGCCGGCCGATCATCCGCCGGCTGATTTCGTGGTCAACACCGCGCCTTCGGCCTGCCGCAACTGCCACACCGGCACCTTCGCGGAGTGGCGGCGCAGCGCGCACGCCTTCACCGAGGAGATGGGCGCGCTGGGCTGCGCGACCTGCCATAACCCGCACGGTCAGAACCTGCGCTTCGACTCGGTCGACGCGCTGTGCCTGAACTGCCACCAGACCGTGCCCAACAACTACGTGCACCTGACTCACAACTCGGTCGACTTTGGCGACCTGGAGGTCAACTGCGCGAGCTGCCACATGTACCGCGCCCAGGGCCTGGGCGACGGCACGCGGGATGACGTGGTCTCCCACCAGATTCCCAACCACACCATGCAGGTCGAGACGACGCCCTGCACCGCCTGCCACGAGGCCCTGTCGCAGACCGGCGAGTTCGAGCGGCTGATCGACATCGACGCCGCGATCGCCGAGGAGCGCGACTCGCTGCGCGCCCAGGTGACCGAGCTGCAAACGGCCCTGGACACCGCCAGCGTGCAGAAACAGGAAACCGGGATCAACTACATTCAGCTCACGCAGGGCCTGATCGTCGGGTTGGGCCTGGGGCTGACGGCGGCCTGGGTCCTGCTGCGCCGTGACGGCAGCAGTTCAAACACCGGTAAAAAATCCTGACGGGGGCTGACATGAGCGAACCCAACACAACCGTCATTTCCCGCCGCGACCTGATCAAAGTCCTGGTCGGGGCGGGAGTCTCCCTGGGGGCGGCGGTCGTCCTGGCCGATCCGCTCCAGCCGCTGATGCACCAGCTCCTCTCCGGCCTGGAAGCTCAGCCGGACGAGCGCGGCGGGCCGTGCTGCCCGCACTGGGGCATGGTCATCGACCTGAGCAAGTGCATCGGCTGCGAATACTGCGTGTACGCCTGCCAGGCGACCAACGACGTGGCCGACGACATGCGCTGGAACATCCACCTGGTGGACCAGACGCCCACCGGCAGGACCTTCCACATCACGCGGCCGTGCCTGCACTGCCAGAACGCGCCGTGCGTGCACGTGTGCCCGGTCGGCGCGACCTACTACCGCCCGGACGGCCTGGTGGCGATGGATTACGCCAAGTGCATCGGCTGCCGCTACTGCCAGGCCGCCTGTCCCTACGGCGCGCGGACCTTCAACTGGCGCGATCGCGGCGACGAGCCGAACACCAAGGCCCCGGAGTGGGGCACGCCGGAAGTCGATCGCCGCCCGCGCGGCGTGGTGGAGAAGTGCACCTTCTGCGTGCATCGCCTGGATGCGGGATTGGCGCGCGGCCTGACCCCCGGCGTGGATCGGGACGCGACCCCGGCCTGCGTCAACGCCTGCCCGGTCAACGCCCGCCACTTCGGCGACCTCAACGATCCCGACAGCCCGGTGTCGCGCATCATCGCCAGCACGCCCACGCTGCGCCTGCGCGAGGACCTGGGCACCGAGGCGAGTGTGTACTACATCCCGCCGGAAGGATTGGCCCTATGAGCGCGATCACCAGTTTCGTCCGGCGCTCGCCGGTCTACAGCCTGTGGATTGGCCTGCTGGCCGCCATGTTCGGGATCGGGGCGATCTCGATCCTGATCGTGCTGGCCCAGGGGCTGGAAATCACCGACCTGAGCAACCAGCTTCCCTGGGGGTTGTGGATCACGGTCGACCTGTCCTCGATCGCCCTGGGGGCCGGAGCCTTCACGCTCTCGGCGGCGGTCTACATCTTCGGGATGAAGAAGTACGAGGCGATCGCCCGCGCGGCGGTGCTGATCGGCTTGCTGGGCTATACCGGCGCGATGATGGCCCTCTTCGTGGACATCGGCCGCCCGGATCGCTTCTACCACCCGCTGATCTACTGGAACGTGCACTCGGTGCTGTGGGAAATCACGCTGTGCGTCATGGTTTACACCACCGTGCTCGTGATGGAAGTCGTCCCGATCGTGATCGAGAGCACGCCGCTGAGGAATAACCGCTTCCTGCTGGGGCTGGCCCACTTCCTGCACCGGATCATGCCGGTGGCGGCCCTGCTGGGCATGGCGCTCTCGCTGCTGCACCAGTCCTCGCTGGGGGCGACCTACGGCGTGCTGACCGCCCGGCCGGTCTGGTTCTCGCCCAGCGCGCCGGTGCTGTTCATCCTGTCGGCGGTGGCGGCCGGGATCGGCCTGACGGTCGGACTGACCATGTTCACCGGCCTGATCAAACGCCAGGAACTGGTCCCGCCGGACATTATCGACAGCGTGGCGAAGTTCGCCGGGTTCGCCAACCTGGCCTACCTGTACCTGAAAATCTGGAGCTGGGCCGCGACCAACTACTACAGCCACTCGCCGGCCATCGCGCGCGACCTGGAGCTGCTGGGGGAAAACACGCCCTACGGCTTCACCTTCTGGTGGTTCGAGATTCTGCTTGGCGCGCTGGTGCCCGCGGTCCTGTTCCTGTGGCCGCGCACCCGGCGCAACCGCTGGGCGCTGATGCTGGCGGCCGTGCTGGGCGTGGTCGGCGTGATCGTCTACCGCTGGAACATGACCCTGGCCGGACTCGTGGTGCCGATGGACTGGTCGCCCGGCGTGGCGGACGTGTTCAGCGTGGCCTCGTACACGCCGTCCGTGATCGAGTGGGGCGTGGCGATCGGCGTACTGGGCTACTGGCTGCTGATCTGGAGCCTGGCGGCCCGCTTCCTGCACCTGTATCCCCAGGCCCGGCCGTTTGG
>JARKOQ010000101.1 GCA_029976005.1 Aggregatilineales bacterium
AAATGGTCATGCCCGGCGACTCTGTCAACCTGATCGTCGAGCTGATCACCCCCGTCGCGCTCGAAAAAGGCTCCAAGTTCGCCATCCGCGAAGGCGGCCTGACCGTCGGCGCCGGGGTCATTACCGAAATCCTGGAATAAGTGGTACAATCATTGTGCTTGATGCGGTGAGGGTCATAGCGGCCCTCACCGCCCAAACCAAGCGCTGTAGGGGACAAGCATGGCTAAGAAAGATATCCGTATCGTCGTAACGCTGGCCTGCACCGAGTGCAAAGAGCGTAATTACACGACCCAAAAGAACCGCCGTAACGACACGAACCGGCTCGAAATCAAGAAGTACTGCTCGCGCTGCCGTACGCACACACTGCATCGCGAAACCAAATAACGGCGGCTCGCTGGCTTCATGTACGTAGGGGAGTAGCTCAATTGGCAGAGCGACGGTCTCCAAAACCGTAGGTTCCGGGTTCGATTCCTGGCTCCCCTGCCAAGTCTACTCAGGTAGAGTGCAAGACACCGTCCGCCGCGACGGTGTCTTGAGTGATAGGACAGGCCCTCCACCTGACCGATCGGGGCCGTAGCGAACCAAAGGGAAGGACACCGGACATGACAGTTGATGAGGTCGCCAAGACCAAAGAAAACGGCGGACGTCGCAGCCGGCGCCGCGCCCGGCAGGTGGTGGCCCAGTCGTCTCAGCCCGTTCAGGCGGCTGGACAGTCCCGCAGAGAACGTCCGGCCCCGGCCCGGCACGACAACGACGCCAAGCCCAATATCTTCGTCCGGGCCTGGCGCGGTCTGCGCGAATACCTGAGCACCACCCGTGCCGAGCTGCAAAAGGTCACCTGGCCCACCCGGCAGGAGACACTGCGCCTCTCGGGGATTGTCCTGGCTGTGACGATCGTGTTCTCGATCGCATTGGGCCTGCTCGACCTGGTATACGGCCAGTTGTTCACGCTTGGATTCAACACGCCAGCGCTGTTCATTGTGTTCGCCGTCATCGTTGTCGTCGTGGTCGGCGGCAGCGCCCTGATGCTGCGGCGGCGTAGCGGCCTGTAAAGGCCGGGTAAGTGAGCTTTGGGATGATGGATAACGACGGAATCGACTTCGATCCGGATCCCATCTATCTGGATGACGAACCGGACGACGAAGACAACGGGCCACGGCTCGCCGATGACGTCAAGGATGCCGGTGTAGCGGCTGCACCCGCCGAGGATTCTCCGGACGGGCGGCAGTGGTATGTCGTGCATTGCTACAGCGGCTATGAAAACAAGGTGCGCCACTCCATCGAGCAGCGTATCGAAACCATGGGCATGCAGGACAAGATCTTCGACGTCGTGGTCCCCACGGAAGAAGAGATCGAGGTTCGGGATGGCAAGCGCCGCACAATCGAGCGCCGCGTCTTTCCCGGCTACATCCTGGTCCAGATGGTGATGGACGAAGACTCGTGGTACGTCGTGCGCAACACGCCGGGAGTCACCGGCTTCGTTGGGATGGGCAACGAGCCAACCCCTCTCCGTCCTGAAGAAGTCTCGCAGATCATGCGGCGGATGGAATCCGAATCCCCGAAGATCAAGATTGCCTTCAAGGCGGGTCAAAAAGTGCGGATTATCGATGGCCCCTTCAACGATTTCGTGGGGATCGTCGGTGATGTCGATATGGAAAAGCACAAAGTCCGGGTTATGGTCAGCTTCTTTGGCCGTGAAACCCCCGTCGAGCTGGACTTTTTGCAGGTAGAAAAGGTGTAAGGACACGAGTCATGGCCAAGAAAATCAAAGCAGTCGTCACGCTGCAAATCAACGCCGGCAAGGCTACCCCTGCCCCGCCCATTGGCCCGGCTTTGGCGCAGCACGGCATCAACCTGATGGGTTTCTGCAAGGAATACAACGCCAAGACCAGCAACCACATTGGCGAGATCATTCCCGCGGAAATTACCATCTTCCAGGATGGGTCGTTCCGTTTCAAGCTCAAGAGCCCGCCCACGGCCTTCCTGCTGCGCCGCGCGGCCGGCATTGAGAAGGGCTCTTCCAAGCCCAACACCAGCAAGGTCGGCACCCTCTCGCGCCAGCAGATCAAAGAGATCGCCGAAACCAAGATGGCGGATCTCAACGCCGTCAACCTGGAAAGCGCGATGCTTCAGATCGAGGGCACGGCCCGCAGCATGGGTATCACCGTCGTCGATTAACACGCCGTCTTAATCGTGGGAGGGGCGCGCAACGCCCCACTCGAACCACAGGAGAATCAGAATGGCATCTCATGGCAAGCGCTTCGACCAGGCCCTGGCCAAAGTCGACCGCGACACCCTTTACAATCCACGCGAAGCCGTCAAGCTGGCCAAGGAAAACGCCACGGCCAAGTTTGACGAAACCATCGAAGTTCACTTCCGGCTGGGGATCGATCCCCGCCACTCCGACCAGCAGGTGCGCAACACCGTCATTCTGCCGCACGGCCTGGGCAAGACGGTTCGCGTCCTGGTCTTCGCCGAAGGCGACGCCGCCCGCGCCGCAACGGAGGCGGGTGCGGACATCATTGGCGACGACGCCGTGATCGCCAAGATTAACGATGGCTGGGTCGAATTTGATGTCGCCCTGGCGGTGCCCGACATGATGCGCAAGATCGGCCGCCTGGGTAAAGTCCTCGGCCGCAAGGGCCTGATGCCCAGCCCCAAGTCCGGCACGCTCGTCCAGCCCGAAGACCTGGCCCGCGCCATTCACGAAGCCCGCGCTGGCCGCGTGGAATTCCGCAACGACCGTACCGCCAACATCCACGTGCCGATCGGCAAGGCCGGCTTCGATGAAGACAAGCTCTACGAGAACTTCGTGGCGATGGTCGACGCGGTCCGCCGCAACAAGCCTTCCGGCGTGAAGGGCACCTACGTCAAGCGCCTGGTCATCACCTCCACCATGGGCCCCGGCATCCGCGTGGATGTCAACGCGGCCATGGAACTGCGCCCGGCCGAATAGGCCGCACCCAACTGCAGAAAACGACGGAGCCGCGAGGCTCCGTTTTTTTGTTGGATACCCGCGCGCTTCGCATGACTTCGCGCGCGATGCTCGTGAAGAATGGCATCCCAAACGCGGCCAAAAGGGGTTGAGCCGGAATAGGCTTTGTGTTATGCTCTGCGCCATTGCACCTGTCCTGCATAACCATCCTGTGGAAGCGCACTGTATGTTGAAAACGCACACTTGTGGCGAGCTTCGCGCCGACCATGTCGGCCAAACTGTGACCCTGGCAGGCTGGGTAAATCGCCGCCGCGACCAGGGTGGACTCATCTTCATCGACCTGCGCGACCGCTGGGGCATCACCCAGGTCGCGGTCGACCAGGCCACTGCACCCCAGGCTCACGCCGCCGCGACCGAGGCGCGTGGCGAGTACGTGATTCAGATCAAGGGCGTGGTCCGGCCCCGGCCGGACGGCACCACTAATCCCAACCTGCCCACCGGCGAGATCGAGATCGAGGCCACGGCCATCGAAATCCTCAACCCGGCCAAGACCACCCCGTTCTACATCTACGGCGACGAAAAGGTCGAGGAAGCCCTGCGGATGAAGTACCGCTACCTGGACCTGCGCCGCCAGCGCATGCAGCGCAATATCGTGCTGCGCCACCGGGTGATCAAGTACATCCGCGATTTCCTGGATGCGCGCGGCTTCGTGGAAATCGAGACGCCGATCCTGTTCAAGACCACGCCGGAAGGCGCGCGCGACTACCTGGTGCCCAGCCGGGTGCATCCGGGCCAGTTCTACGCCCTGCCCCAGAGTCCCCAGCAGCTCAAGCAGTTGCTGATGGTGGCCGGTTACGAGCGCTATTTCCAGATCGCACGCTGTTTCCGCGACGAAGATCAGCGCGGCGACCGCCAGCCGGAATTCACCCAGCTCGACATGGAAATGAGCTTCATCACCCGCGACGACATCATGGCCCTGGTCGAGGCGCTGATGACCGGCATCGTCGAGGACGTCTCCGACCGGACGCTGCTCACCAAGCCGTTCCCGCGCATCAAGCATCACGACGCAATGGAGATGTACGGCTCGGACAAGCCGGACATGCGCTACGACCTGGTCTGGGTGGACGTGAGCGCCGTGGCCGGGCAGACTGATTTTGGCGTCTTCAAGGACAGTCTGGCGGCGGGCAACAAGGTCAAGGCAATGCGCGTCCCCGGTCTGGGGGCAGAAAGCGGCAGCCAGCTCAAGAAGCTGCACGGCGAGCTGGAAGCCCTGGCCAGGGCCAGCGGCGCGAAGGGCCTGGCCTGGATCGCCATCGATCCCGGTAGCGGCGAAGCCAAAGGCTCGATCGCCAAATTCTTCCCGGCGGACAGGTTGGCCGCCCTGGCCGAAGCACTGGGCACTCAGCCGGGCGACCTGGTACTGTTCGTCACCGACACCGCCAAGGTCGTCTACCTGGTGCAGGACGCCCTGCGCCGCGACATCGCCGATCGCCTGGGGTTGACCGATCCGGCCAAGGTCGCCTTCGCCTGGATCATCGACTTCCCGCTGTTCGAGTGGAACGCCGACGAGAACCGCTGGGACCCGTCCCACCACCTGTTCACGTCGCCGATGGCCGAAGACCTGCCCCTGCTGGATACCGATCCCGGCAAGGCGCGCGGCCAGCAGTACGACCTGTGCTGCAACGGCTACGAAGTGGCCGGGGGCAGCATCCGTATCCACCGCCGCGACATCCAGGAGAAGATCTTCGGACTGATCGGCCTGGACGTGGAAGTCGCCAGGGAACGCTTTGGGCACATGCTGGAAGCCTTCGAATATGGCACGCCGCCGCACGGTGGGATCGCCCCCGGCATCGACCGGCTGACCATGCTGCTGGCCGGAGAACCGAACATCCGCGAAGTGATCGCCTTCCCCAAGTCCCAGCAGGCCTCCGACCTGATGGCCGGCGCGCCTTCCGTGGTGGAACCGATCCAGCTTCAGGAACTGCACATTCGCGTGGCGGATTCCGAGTAGGCGCTTTTCACGCTTGAGCGATGACGGTGACGCGCCTTGCTGCGCGTCACCGCTTTTTTGGGCAGCCCGCTCTACCTGCCCCCGCCATTTGTGGTACGCTTAAGTTAAGAGCGAACTGAGAGAAGGTCTTAGACGCACGATGGACATGCTACCAGAACGGATCAATCTGCTGGAAGGCAAGCACATTATCCTGGGCGTGACGGGCAGCATCGCCGCTTACAAGGTTGTCGCGCTGGCCAGCAGACTCACCCAGGCCGGCGCGCAGGTCGACGTCATCATGACCGACGCGGCGCAGAAATTCGTCACCCCGCTGACCTTCGAGTCGGTCACTGGGCGGCCCGTCTTCACCCGAATCTGGGATTCCCAGGGCTACAGCGGGATGCCCAACCACATCGCCCACGTCGGTCTGGGCGAGGGAGCGGACCTGTTTATCATCGCCCCGGCCAGCGCCCATACCCTGGCGAAAATGGCCGCGGGGATGGGCAACGATCTGCTCACCCTGACCACGCTGGCCGCGGACTGTCCGATCCTCGTCGCGCCAGCGATGGACGGGACCATGTTCAGCCATCCGGCCACCCAGGCCAATCTGGAAACCCTGCGCCAGCGCGGGGTGATCGTGATCGACCCCGACGAAGGGCGCTTCGCCTCCGGGCTATATGGCAAGGGCCGCCTGCCCGATACCACCACCCTGATGGGCCACATGCGCCTGGTTCTGGGACGCAGCGGGCGTCTGTCCAAGGCCAAGGTAGTCATCACGGCCGGCGGCACGCGCGAAGCGCTCGATCCGGTGCGCTTCATCACCAATCGCTCGACCGGCAAGCAGGGCCATGCCCTGGCCCAGGCCGCGATCGACGCCGGAGCAAGCGTGATCCTGATCACCACCTCGGAGCAGCCCATCCCGGTCGGGGTGACGGCCGTGCCCGTCCAGACGGCCCAGGAGATGCTCCAGGCGGTGATGGAGCACATCGACGACACCGACGTGTTCATCGCCAGCGCGGCCGTCTCGGACTTCCGTCCGGCCGCCATCGCGGAGCAGAAGATCAAGAAGGCCAGCCTGCCCGAAGGCCCATTCTCAATCGAGATGGATCGCAACCCCGACATTCTGCTGAAAATCAAGGCCTACCGGCAGGAGACGGCCATCCCGCGCGTCGTGGTCGGATTCGCGGCCGAGAGCGAAAACCTGGTGGAGAACGCCAAGGCCAAGCTGCATGCCAAGGGCGTCGATCTGATCGTCGCCAACGACATCACGGAAACCGACTCCGGCTTTGGGGCGGATAACAACCGGGTCGTGATCTTCGATGGCGGCGGGGGGGAGCAGCGCGTCGAGCTGGCGACCAAGACCCGCATCGCGGAAGTGATCATCAAGCGAATCAGCCGCATCCTCAGCCGCAAGAAAGCCCAGTAAGCCCACGAAAAACCCCTGCCCGCGAGCAGGGGTTTTCGTTTCAGTTGCGCTCGGCGATCAGCCGCAGGCCGTCCAGGGTGAGCCATGGCTCCACCGCGTCGAAGCAATCGGTCAGGGGGGCCATGACCGCCGAAAGACCGCCGGTCGCCACCACCTTCGCGCCGCCCAATTCGCCTTTGATGCGGGCCACCAGCCCCTCGACCATCGCCACGTAGCCCAGAACCAGTCCGGCCTGCATGGCCTGGATCGTATTGCGCCCGATGGCCGAGGGCGGTGGAGCCAGCTCGACGTGGGGAAGCTGGGCCGTGCGCTCCACCAGGGCATTGGCGGTCACGTTCAGCCCGGCGGCGATCGCCACGCCGCGCAACTCGCCCGGCGCGGCCACCGCCGTGAACGTGGTCGCCGTGCCAAAATCGACCACGATGCAGTTACCCTTGAAGTACTCGTAGGCGGCGACCGCATCCGCGACAAGGTCGCTGCCCACCCGATCGGGCTGTTCGGTCGTGATCGTGATGCCCAGGTTGAGCGCGCCGGGGCGGATAACCAGCGGCTCATGGTTCGATCGCCGGGCGATCATGCCCGCGATCCCGGCGGTGAGCTGCGGCACGACGCTGCTCAGGACGACCCGCTCGAAATCGTCCAGGCGCAGCCCGGCTTCCTGCAAGAAGCTGTTGAAGGCCACGTAATACTCGTCCGGCATCCGCTCGCGGACGGTCTGGACGCGCCAGTGATACGTCCAGGTTGTTCCGTCATGCACGCCAAACACGATGTTGGTATTGCCGATGTCGATCGCCAGTAACATCACCCGTTCCTCACGTTCTGGTAGTCAGGATCGCCCTACCCTTGAAAACACGATTATAGACGGCCTTCTTCTCGCTGTGCGATAATTCGAAAGGACTGGATCGACAAGGAGGCCGCCATGCCCAACACCACCCTGACTGCTCTGGAAGGATTTCGGGTCGGTCACGCCCACAACCTGGACGGGCCAACCGGGTGCACGGTGATCCTGTGCCCGCCCGGAACGGTCGGCGGGGTCGACCAGCGCGGCGGCGCGCCCGGCACGCGGGAGACCGACCTGCTCCATCCGATGCATGCCGTCGAGCACGTCAATGCCATCCTGCTGGCCGGAGGCAGCGCCTATGGCCTGGACGCCGCCGGAGGCGTGATGCGCTATCTGGAAGAACAGGGAATCGGCTTTCCGGTCGGAGTCGGACTCGTGCCGATCGTCCCCGCCGCGATCATCTTCGACCTGGATTTCGGCAACCCGGGCCTCCGGCCGGATGCCGCGATGGGATACGCCGCCTGCCAGGCGGCCAGCGCAGACCCGGTCGTCGAGGGCTGCGCCGGCGCGGGCGCGGGGGCGCGCGTGGGCGGCATGTTCGGTCCGGCCTTCGCCTGCAAGTCGGGCATCGGCAGCGCCCTGATCGAATTGGACGGCGGGATCAAGGTCGCCGCGCTGATCGTGGTCAACGCACTGGGGGATGTGCTGGATGAGCAGGGCGGCATCCTGGCCGGAGTGCGCCAGCCGCCGGAAGGCGACCGTTTCGTGGGCGCGCTGACACTGCTGCGCGGCATGGTTCAGATGCCCACAGGGCGGCCGGGCAGCAATACCGTGATCGGCGTGGTGGCGACCAACGCCCGCCTGACCAAGGAAGAGACCAACAAAGTCGCCGCGATGGCCCACGACGGCCTGGCGCGGGCCGTGCGCCCGGCCCATACCCTGATGGACGGCGATACGCTGTTCGCGCTGGCCAGCGGCAGCGCCGGCCCGGCCAACGTCAGCGTGATCGGCGCGTTCGCCGCCGAAGCTACCGAAGCGGCCATCCGGCGCGCCGTCCGGGCCGCCACCCCGCTGGGCGGGATGCCCACCGGCCCGGCCTTCGCCGGCAGGACATAGCGGCAGCTACGCCATGCCTTGATCCGCCGGAATCACGCGCATCGGCCACAGGCCGGACTTGCGCCGGATGTAATCCGCCCGATGGCTGGCGAAATCCGGCTCCAGATCGCTCAGGCGCGCCGCACGCCCGTTGAGCACCACGTCTGGATCGATGGTGCGAATCTTGGTGCTGATCCGGAAAGTAGGCGCGGCTTCGTCCGGGATGAAGCCCGTCCGGCGGTCGACCAGCCGCAGCGTCGCCTGCAATGCGGCATCCGGGCTGGTGTGCAGCTTCTGCCAGACGATCGCGTCGGTGCCCCAGAAATCTTGCTGCGTGATCACCCCCAGGGCCAGCCCGCGCCGGATCGCCTGGGCCGCCAGCTCATACAGCCCCACCTCGCGGAAATCGGCCCAGCTCCGGTCATCGGCGGCGATGTAGGTGTAGCCCATCCAGCGCGCCGTGGGCAGGTCATCGACCATAATCCGCCCCTCGCGGACAACCAGGTGCGTCAGGGCCGCCCGGCACGCCTCCAGGCTTGCCAGTCCAAGATCGTGCGCGTCGCGCAGGAAGTAATCCAGCCGGTCGGCGCACAGCGCGGGGGCGGGCTGCTCCAGCAGCGGGAAGTGCTCCTCGTCCATGAAGGCCCGCCAGTCGTACCCGTGCCGGGCCAGCACCTCCGGCAGGTCGGTCCCGGCCACGTAATCGACCTTGACCTCTTCGTGATAGCTCTGGGCGTCGTGGTTCTGGACCACGTAGTCGATCACGTGGCTGAAGGCGGTATGGCTGACGTCGTGCAGCAGGGCCGCGATCTGCTCCTCCACCGGCGCCCCCAGCCGCCGCACGATCAGCATCACGCCCAGCGAATGCTCGTAGCGGCTGACCGGCGTCGTGATCCCGATCAGGGCGCTGATGCCGTGCTGCAAGACGCCCTTCAGGCGCTGCATCGCGGCGCTGCCAATCACGTCGATCAAGACCGGCTCGTCGATCGTCTCCGGCCCATGAATGCGATCCTCGTGGAACACGCTCGCTCCCATCTCGTCGCGGAAAAACGCTCGCTGCGCTCACACTTCGCCGGAAGGCCCCGCCTCGTCCAGCCGCCGGATCAGCAGCCGGTCGATCCGCAGGCGATCCATGTCGACCACCTCGAAACGCAAGCCTTCCCAGTCGAAGTGATCGCCCACCGTCGGGATGTGCCCCAGTCGATCCAGCACAAATCCGGCCAGCGTCTGGTAATCCTTCTCCTCGTCGGGCCGGATGTGCGCGCCAAAGGCATCCTCGAATTCGTCCAGCGGCAGCAGCCCATCCACCAGCCAGGAGCCATCCTCGCGGCGCACGATGTCCGAGTCGGCCCCGTCCCCCGGCGCGAGAAACTCCCCGGCCAATCCTTCCAGCAGGTCGAAGAGCGTGATCATGCCCATCACCCCGCCAAACTCGTCCAGCACCAGCGCCGCCTGGCGCTGCGCCGAACGCAGTGTCTCCAGCACCTTGAGCGCCGGGGCGCTCTCCGGCACGAACAGCGGCTCCTCCAGGCATTCGGTCAGGACCGGCGGCCGGCCCTGGATCATCCGCGTCCACAACGCCTTGACCGAGACCAGGCCGAGCACGTTGTCCGGCTGGCCCCGATAGACAGGGAAGTGCTGATGCGGGCTGTCGATCATCCTGCGCCAGTTGACCTCGTCCGGGTCATCGGCATTCAGCCGGACCAGCTCGGTATGCGGCGTGACGAGCGCGCTGACCCGCCGATCCCCCATCCGCAGCACGTTCTCGACCAGTTCCTGTTCGGAGGTTTCGAAGACCCCGGCCCGCGTCCCGGTGTCGAGCAGGATGCGCAGTTCTTCCTCGGTGACGGGCGGCTCATCCACCGGGCGAATCCCCATCAGCCGGATCACTGCGTCGGTCGAGAGGGTGAGCAGACTGACCAGGGGCGCGGCCAGGCGGGCCAGCCCGCGCATCGGCGCCGCGACCCGCGCCGCGATCGCCTCCGGATTGCCCAGGCCCAGCCGCTTGGGCACCAGCTCGCCCAGCACCAATGAGAGATAGGCGATTACGATCACCACCAGGACCAGGCCGATCGCATCCGCCGACGAGGCCAGCCAGGGAATCTGGCGCAGCGCCCCGGCGATGTGGGCCGAGAGGTTGGCCCCGCCGAACGCGCCGGCCAGCGTGCCGATCAGGGTGATGCCGATCTGGACCGTCGAAAGAAAGCGGTTCGGCTCGGTCGCCAGCGCCAAAGCCGCCTTCGCCCCGGGATCGCCCGCCTCGGCCCGCTGTTGAAGCCGGGCCTTGCGGGCGGAAACGACCGCGATCTCGGCCATCGAAAACACGCCGTTGGCGATCACCAGCAGCACGATGATGGTTAATTCGACTGCGAAATCCATGCCGAGTCTCCTGCCAGCCGCTCAGGCAACCCATTGTACCGGATCGCGCCGCCCGCAGGCATCCCCAGCCGATCCCATTCCCAGGGAAACCGCATCAGAAAAGCATCTTACCGCAGAGGGATAACCTGTTTTCAAGGTCCGCGATCTGGTGGGAGCCTTCCTTTTGTCTCCACCTGTCTCCACGCTTGTCCTCTGCGATCTTGGCGTTTTGGCGGTTCGCTGTGCTCTTGATGATCGAAAAAGCGGCCAGGGATGCCCCCGGCCGCTTCGATTCGTCGATCGCGCCAAGCCCGCTCAGGCTGCGTCATCCTCCGCCGGGCTGACCAGCCGCCCACCCCGCACCGTCGCGCCGATCACCAGCGCACCGCTGATCAGCACCAGGTTTTTGATGATGTACTGGCCTTCCAGCGTCAGCACGAAAGGGAACTGGACGAAGATTCGATCGGGCGTCAGCACAATCGGG
The DNA here is from genome assembly GCA_029976005.1 of Aggregatilineales bacterium. Classification (GTDB taxonomy): domain Bacteria; phylum Chloroflexota; class Anaerolineae; order Aggregatilineales; family Ch27; genus JARKOQ01. Next base: position 11,070 of record JARKOQ010000101.1, read on the forward strand.
GACAGTGCACCGACCATTTGCAGGGCAAGCAGGAGCAGCGTCAGCCGCATGAAGCGGCCGCTGATGAAGCCCAGGCCGATGACCACCTCCCAGACGGCCAGCAGCGGATAGAACAGATCGAGGGGCAAAAACGCCATCGACGCGCGGATCAGGTCTTCCGCCGGACTGAGGCCGGGGAAGAGCTTCAGCGCTCCAAACCACACGAACACGAGGCCGATCGAGATGCGCAGCAAGGCAATGCTGTGACGCGCCATCCAGCTTGCAAGCGCGGCGTCCATCCGGTCGAAGCGTCCGGCCAACCGCCGCTGATTGGAGAGGTTCATGTCCATCCTCCTTGCTCGGATATACCCATCTGTGAAACACTTCACAAATAGTGTATCATTTATGATAAAATTTATCCACTAAAATAGTGAGGATTCATCCGGCTCTAAGCAATACAAAACGCGGGCCTTCATCGACGAAGACCCGCGCCATGACGCACTCGCGGAAGGAAAGCTAGAGCGTCTCGCGGAGGATTCCGGCCAGCTCGTCCGGGGTAAGCCGGATCGGGTTGCCCTGCATGGAGCTGGCCCGCGCCGCCGCATCGACCACCGTGGGAATATCGGCCTCGGCCAGGCCGTACTGGCCCAGCGGAGGCACGGCCAGCGCCTTGCACAAAGCCTTCACCCAGGCCACCCCGCCGGCGGCCGTCTCGTCCGGCTCGCCGGTCAGAATGCGCGCCACCTCATCGTAACGGCGCAAGGCCGGGTTGTCCGGCTCGCGTGCCTGGAGCGCGCGCAGGTTGGCTTCCATCACAAAAGGCAGCAGGCGGGCGCAGACCGCGCCGTGCGGCGCGGGGAACATCCCGCCCAGCACGCCGGCAAAGCCATGCACCCCGCCCAGGCGGGCATTGGCCAGGGCCAGTCCGCCGCACAGACTCGCCACGCACATGTCCTCGCGCGCGGCCTGATCGCCAGTCTCGAAAGCAGGTCGCAGCCCGCGCGCCGCGTGAGCCATACCTTCGCGGCAGATCGCGTCCGTCAGCGGATTGGGCCGGTTACAGACGTACGGCTCGATCACCTGGGTCAGCGCATCCAGGCCGGTGCTGGCCGTCACCGCGGGCGGCATGCTGTAGGTCAGTTCCGGGTCGATCACGGCCAGGCGGGGCAGCATCAGCGGGCTGCGCAGGCTGACCTTGACCCGGTGCGCCGGTGACAGCAGCACCGCGTTGCGAGTCACTTCGGTGCCGGTGCCCGCCGTGGTCGGCACGGCGATGTAGGGCAACGGCGCGTGCGCCAGCGGCAACGCCCGGCCGATGACCTCCAGGTAATCAAGCAGGTCGCCCGGATTGGTGAGCAGCGCGGCGATGGCCTTGCCGGCGTCCAGCACGCTGCCCCCGCCGATCCCGATAACCCGGTCGCAACCTGCCTCGCGCGCGGCCCGCACCCCGGCCTGGACGAGGTCCGTGGTCGGCTCGTGCTCGACGTGGAACACGGACACCGCCAGCCCGCCGGCCTGGAGACGCTCGATCAGCCCGCCCACCCGCGCCACGGCCTGGCCGGTGACGACCAGCGCCCGTCCGCCGGAGGCCACGCCGGGCAGCCCGGCGGCCAGCGTCCCCAGATCAGCGGCCGCCCCCGCGCCGAACACGATACGACCGGGTGTGGCGAACTCGAACCGTTCCACCTTTACCCCCAGCCGCCATCGTTCGGGAAGAGATTGTCGTATTTGATGGCGTGGCGCGGCTCGGCCATCATGTGCGAGACCGCGTCGCGCCAGCGGGCGTAGTGCGCCGTCTCCTTGTGACGGCCCGGGTCCGCCGGTGTGCGGTAGACCTCGACCAGCACGAAGCGCGTCGGATCATCCTGCTGCTGGAGGACGTCAAACCGGGCAACGCCGGGTTCCTGAATGCTTTGCCGCGCGTTCTCAAGCGTCGCTTCACGGAACGCATCCGCGAATTCCGCCTTCACATGAATAAACACGTGCACAATGAACATCCGCTTCCTCCCTGAGCGTTGAATGCGTTCTATCGCCACCAGAGGCACGAGTCCATTGTACGGCGTGCAGGGCGGGAATACCACATGGCCGGCCATTCCAAACCGATTCCTAACCCTGGCGTTGGCATCCAGTGGATTAAAGAAGTCAGAATTATTGTATACTATAGTCAAGCTATATCTAAAAAAAGAGTGTCAAGCCATGACGCACCAAAAAACAACCTTACTAATACTTAGCTTGATTCTGGTGGGTCTGACCCGGACGGCCGCCGATCCGGCCCAGGCCCAGGGCGTGGGCGCCAACTGCCCCGCCGTCGTCGCGTCCGCCCTGCAATCCGTGGAGGGAGTCTGTACCGGCCTGGGCCGCAACGAGTCGTGCTACGGCTTCAACCGGGTGGACGCCCTGTTCTGGGAAAGCCGCGAGGACCTGGTCTTCAGCGCCCCCTCGGACCGCGTGCCGCTGATCGAACTGCGCCAGATCGCCACCGCCCCGCTGGACGTGGAGCGCAACGAATGGGGCGTGGCCGCCCTCCAGCTCCAGAGTCCCGACCTCCCGGCGACCCTGCCCGGCCAGGCCGTGATGTTTCTGCTGATGGGTGACGTCTCGCTGGAAAATCAGGTTGCGCCGGAAGAAGCGGCCCTGCCCGTTACCCCAATCGAGGCCACGACCGGCAGCGAGGCGGACCTCTTCACCACCCCCACCCGCGAAGCCAACCGGATGGGCGCCCTGCCCGCCGGGACGCGCGTGCAGGCAATCGGCCTCAGCCAGGACGGCCTGTGGGCCGAAATCCTGGTTCAGCAAAGCAGCCGGAGCTGGATCGAACGCTCGACCCTGCTGGCGGAAAGCGCCAGGGCGCTGAACAATCTGCCCGTCACCTTTGGCGACAACCTGCCGCCGCGCTACGGGCCGATGCAGGCCTTTTACTTCAGCTCCGGGCTGGCCGGCCCGGCCTGCAACGAGGCCCCTGACGCGCTCGTCGTGCAGAGTCCATCCGGCATCGAGGTCGCCCTGGAGATCAACGAGCTTCAGGTCGAGATCGGTTCTACCGTGGCCTTCACGACCGTCACCCAGGGCGACGATTCGAACGTCCGGGTGCTGATCGGCATTGTCTTCGAAGGCCACATGCGCATCCTGATCAACGGGGAATGGGTCGAGCTGACCCAACCCGGCCAGACATTCGCCATCACCCTGAACGAAGATGGGCTGGTCGACGAAGACTCGGAGCTGTTGCGGCTGTTCGCCAATCCGCTGACCGAGCTGCTCCAGAGCGCCTGCCAGAACGCGCTCGGCACGAGCCTGCTTGAAGAAAGTCGTGGGCTGACCTGCACCGTGGAGATCGCCTTCTTCACCCCGGAGGAGGGCTTTGTCTCCGGATTGGGCTTCCCCGGAAGCCTGCCCAGCCTGGGCGAGAACAACCCGCCGGTCAACCCGCAGCCGATCGTGCCGATCGTGCCCCCAATCATCGTGCCGCAGAACCCGGTAATCGTCCCGCCGCCCCTCCAGTGGCCGCAGATCACGCGCCCGGCCAGCGGGGCAACTCTGGTCGGCGGCGGCTCTCACCTGGTCGAGTGGACGTCCACCCCCGGCGCGACCGGCTACCAGGTCGAGGTCCTGCCCGATGGCACCAACCAGACAGGGACGTTCCTGAGCTTCGGCGCAAGCGGGACCAGCTTCAACCTGCCGCTGGATAGCCTGCCCAGCCGCCCCGCGCCGGGCTGGGGCTATTTCCTGCGCGTCATCCCGCTGGACGCCAACGGCCCGATGGGCGCCCCAGACCAGGCTCCGGCCGTCTGGATCGTCCGCCAGGACCCGCCGCCCACCAATCCACCGCCGCCCCCCACGCAGGAACCGACCGAGGAACCTGTCCAGGAGCCAACGGAGGAATCGACCGAAGAGCCTTACGAACCATATTGTTACCAGGTCTGCGACGAGATTGACGGATGTTACATCGTCTGCGAGGGTTACGAGCAGGCCTACTGACAGCCCACCGGGCCTCCCCCGGCCAAGGCAGCCAGCCCCTCCCCTCCGGGTTGGCTGCCTTTTCATCTCCCCCTGGGCAACTCCTTAAGAACTGATATAATCAGCATTACTGAATATTTCAGCCGCTGAGTTTCGTTTGCTCCCGATCCTGGAGCCGTCCTCCACGAGGAGAAGCCCGTGTCCGAGAGTCTGCGCATGTGGATGGAAATTGCGTTCGATGTGGCTTACCTGGTGGTCGTCTGGAGCCTGGTTATCGCCATGATCCGCCGCCGCCGCGAAGTCCTGCCTGAAGTCTGGCCGCTGGCTCGCCTGTTCATCCTGGCCTTCGCCCTCCTGGCCCTGGGTGATACGGGGCACGTCGGCTTCCGCGTCCTGGCCTATGCCCAGGGCGGGCTTGACGGAGCCACTTTCGATCTGTTCGGCTCGCCGATGAGTCTGGTCGGGCTGGGATCGCTGGCGACCGCGATCACCGTAACCTTCTTCTACATGGTCATGGTTGCCATCTGGAAGACCCGCTTCGGCAAGGCCTACGGCGGGTTCGGCTGGCTGCTGCTGGCCCTGGGGATCGTCCGCCTGATCCTGATGATCCCCCCGGTCAACGAATGGCAGGCGCTCGTTCCCCCGCAGCCCTGGTCACTCATCCGCAACCTGCCGCTGATCGTCCAGGGATTGGGCGTCTGCGCGCTGATCCTGCGCGACGCTTTCGCCCATGACGACCGCGCCTTCAAATGGATCGGCGCGATGATCATCGTCTCCTATGCCTTCTACGCGCCGGTCATCCTCTGGGTTCAGCAGGCCCCGATGCTGGGCATGCTGATGATCCCCAAGACCCTGGCCTACGTGGGCATCGCCGTGATCGGCTACCGGGCGCTGTATTCCGGGCAGACCGTGGCCCAACCCCTGCGCCACGCCCAACCCAGCGCCTGAGCGCGAGAAAGACAAAAACAGCCGGTTCGCGTTGGAACCGGCTGTCCTCTTCTCCAAAAGGATGAACCGCTACGAGCCAATCAGGCGCAGGGTTACGATCTGGAAGGGCCGCAGGGTTAGGGTCAGGCTGCCATCCGCATTGAGCGGTAGGGCGTGCTGGTCGTCCTCGATCAGGTTGGCCTCCCAGGCTTCGGCCAGGACAAACGCCGGGCGCAGCGTGACCGGCCCGCGCCGGCGCTGGCTTTCGTACAGGCGCACGATCAGCCCGCGCCCGTCCTCGGCCTGTTTGACCGTCTCGATCACGACGTTGGGCCGGTCGAGGCCCAGCAGGCCCGCAGTCGCCGGGGCGGATTGATCGCCGCGCCCGCTCCCGGCGGCCACGATCAACGGGTCGTTGAGGGCATACCCGGCCCCAATCGTCGCCTCGCCGAGCGCGCCGGCATGGGGAAACAGGCTGTAGGCGAAGCGATGCTCGCCCAGGTCGGCGACCGGATCGGGTGTGGTCGTCCCGCGCAGCAGGCTGATCCGCATCACGTTCCCGCGGATGTCGTGCCCGTACTTGCAGTCGTTGAGCAGGCTGACCCCGTAGTCGCCTTCGCTCAGGTCGACCCACTTCTGGGCCACTGTTTCAAAGCGCGCCCAGTCCCAGCTCGTGTTGCGGTGGGTGGGCCGCTGGACGTTGCCCCACTGAATCTCGTACGTTGCCGCCGGAGCCAGGATCTCCACCGGGAAGGCCACCTTGAGCAGGATGTTGCGTTCCTGCCAGTCGATCTGGGTATCGAAGTCCAGGCGCGGGCTGTCGCAGGCCAGCGCGATGCGCTGGGTATAGGTGCTGTTCAGGATGCGGCGCTTGATGATCAGCGTGCCTCGCAACGGGCCGGAGTCAAGCACCCGGATCGAGTCCGCCGGTTCGCTGAGCCACATCCGGTCATCGTAGAAGATGTCCACATCCCAGGCGTTCCAGTTGATCGGCCGGTCTTCGAAGGCCTGGAACTGGTTGGCGATCGTCCCTTCCGGCAGGAGTTCGCGACTCTGGGCCTTGTCGAAGATGCGCACGATATCGCCCGCCGCGTTGAACTCGACACGCAGCAGGTCGTTCTCCAGCAGGGCAGGCGTCGCGGTAACACGCCGCGCCGGTTCTGGAGCCGGGCCCTCGGCCAGAGTCAGCGGTGTGACACTCAGCGGGGGCACTTCTCCCGGAGCCAGCCACACCCCATCCTCGCAGGGCTGGGCGCAGACCGGCGTCCCATCCTCGCGCATGAAGTGCAGGCCCTCCGGCAGGCTGTCCGGCCAGAAGACCAGGTCGCTGCGCGGGAATGACGTCGGGTTGGCGATCACCACATCCCCGGCCATCCGCGCCGCGATGGCTTCCAGGGCCGTCTGGCGAGCTTCCAGCGCCAGGCGCGTGACCTCGGCATACTGCCGCTGGGATTCGGTGTATACATCGGTGATGCTGCTGCCGGGGATGATGTCGTGGAACTGGTTCAGACAAACCAGCTCCCAGGCCCGGCGCAGCGCGCCCGCCGGATAGGTGTACCCCGGATCGACCAGCCCGGCCAGGGCGGACAGAAATTCCGCGTCGTGCAGCAGGAACTCGCTTTTGCGGTTGGCCCGCTTGTTGCGGCTCTGGGTGGTATAGGTGCCCCGGTGCAGCTCCAGGTACAGCTCCCCGTTCCAGGTGGGCAGCCGGTCGCCGCTATCGGCTTCCAGGCGGCGGAAAAAGTCCCCTACCCGGCCGAAGTGCATCCGGGGCAGGCCGGGGAAGGCTTCCATCTCGCGGATATTCTCCAGCATCTCGCGGTTCGGCCCGCCGCCGCCATCCCCATAGCCGTAACTCATCAAAAAGTCGTGCTGGGCCTCCTTGTGCTGGGAATTGACCCAGGTACCCAGGGCCGTCTGGGGGGACGCAAAGGCGTTGTAGGTGGCCTTGTCGTAGAGGCTGTTCTCCGGGGACGTGCTGAAGTGAGTCAGCACCCGCGTGCCGTCGATGCCCTCCCACCAGAACGAGTCGTAGGGCATCCGGTTGTACTGGTTCCAGCCGATCTTGATCGTGAAGAAGTAGTCCAGCCCGGCCAGCCTGATCAACTGGGGCAGCGCCCAGGCGTAGCCGAACACGTCCGGCAGCCACAGCACCGGCGACTCGGCCTCCGCCCCAAAATGCTGGCGGAAGAACGAGCGCCCCAGCAAGAACTGGCGCGCCAGCGATTCGGCCCCGCTCAGGTTGCAGTCGGCCTCGACCCACATCCCGCCCATCGGCTCCCAGCGGCCCTCGGCCACGCGGGCCTTGATCGCCTCGAACAACGCCGGGTAGTCCTGGCGCACGAAGTCGTAAAGCTGGGCCTGGCTCTGCGAAAAGCCGTAGCCTTCGAACTGCTCCATCAGGCGCAGCACGGTGTGGAACGTGCGCCCCGCCTTGCGGCGCGTCTGGCCCAGCGTCCACAGCCAGGCGACGTCGATATGGGCGTGCCCCGCGCCGTACACGTCCACGTCCAGCGGCGCGCCGGCCGCGCCGATTCCCTCGCGCAGGACGCGATGCGCCTCCCCAACGCTGGCATAAAACGCTTCGCCAAACGGCTCGCGGGTATCCAGCACTGTGAACGCTTCGTCCAGCGCGTTGAGCAGCCGATCGCGAGTCGGCCCGGCTTCCGCGTCGAGCAACTGGGCCGTGTTGAGCGCGATCCGCGCCGTCACGATGAAATCGCGGGTTGGCTGGTCGATCTGGACGACGGCGCAGGCCCGCATCCAGGGCTTCGGCGCGCGCGCGTCGAGGCCGCCGCTCCAGCCATGCAGGGCCAGCAGGTGCGGGCCGCCATCCCGCCAGCGATCCGGCAGCCGGATTTCCTGGTGGTGGCGGTCGCAGGCCGCGTACGCCTCGCCGTCGATGTAGGCCAATGCTTCCGGATGGCTAAAATCACCCAACTCGCCCAGCGGCAGAAAGAGCGCCACGGGCAACTCGGCGGGCCAGTCCGCCGGGACGCTGAAGGTCGTGCGCAAGATGAAATTGGTCTGCCACGCCCCCCACATCGACTCTGGCTCGACCATCTCCCAGGCTGTGTCATCCACCGCCGGGTCAACCGGCGGCGCCACCAGGGGGCCTTCCAGCATCTGATAGCGGAAGGCGGGCAGCGGCGCAGTCCGGCGATGCACCAGCGGCGCGATTAGCTCCAGCCGCCGCGCGATCTTCTTTTCGGTGAAACGCACGTCATGAAACACACGATCCTCCTGGCGCTGCAAGCAAAACGAGAGCGCAAGGCAGCGCAGCCCGAACTAACGATCCATCCCAAAAACACGCCTGCGGAAAATCAGCCCTTCCACAGGTTGGCAAGATATTCGATCTTGGCCACCATCTGGTAGATGTCGCCGCCCTCGTGGTTGTTGTAGGCGTAAGTGCGAATCGACTTGGCGCCGGCATAGTGGTTGTAGGCGGCATAGACGGTCGAGGGCGGGCAAATATCGTCCATCAGGCCCACCGAGAACAGCGCCGGGGCGGTCGCCCGTGCCGCGAAATTGAGGCCGTCGAAATAGGAGAGGGTCTGGAACACCGTATCGATCTTGTCGCGGTGGATTTTGCAGAAATTGGAGATCTCCACGTAGGGATACGTGCCCACCAGCTCGGTCGCCCGGCGATAGTGGCACAGGAAAGGCACGTCCGGCAGGACTGCCGCCAGATCGGGCACGAGTCCGGCCACGGCCAGGGTGACGCCCCCGCCCTGGCTGCCACCCGTCACGGCGATCCGGGTTGCGTCAACCGCGGCATGGCTGCGGGCCGTCTCGACCGCCCGCACCGCATCCGTGAACAGGCGGCGGTAGTAATACGTCTTGGGGTCCAGAATGCCCTGGGTCATGAAGCCGGGGATCGACGGGTTGGCTCCGTCGACCGGCAGGTCGGGGGTATCGCCATTCAGCCAGGTACTACCCTGACCGCGCGTGTCCATGACCAGGTGGGCGTAACCGGCGGCGCTGGCCCACAACCAGTGGACCGGGAAACCGCGTCCGCCGCCATAACCGATGAACTGCACCACGCACGGCAGCGGCTCCTTACGGTGCACGGGCAGGAGGAACCAGCCCTTGATCGGCTGCCCGCCATACCCGGCGAAGGTGACGTCATAGGCTTCCACTGTCTTGAGGTGAGTATCGACCGGCTCGAAACGGGCCGCCAGCGGATACTGGCGGGTTTGCGCCAGGGTCGCCTGCCAGAAAGCGTCGAAATCGGCGGGTTCGTCGCGATCCGGCCGGTAGGCTTCAAGCTGTTGGAGGGGCAGATCAAACAGGGGCATGGGGAGAACCTCTTCACATATGTTTGGGAGACTCAGGGGCACACATGGCCCAGGCTCCGCTCACCCAATGGGGTAGAACCTGGTTTGGCTGATGATACCATGCAACCCGGCATTCAGCGAAAACGGCCCGTGCCGGGCCGCCAGACGGAAGGCATTCTCACCACACGGACACGGCGGAAAAGCGCCTCACTCGCCCGGCAAGATAGGCACGGTCGCGTTCGCCTGGGGCAGGATAGCGATCCGTGTGTCAGAAGGCAACCCGGCCAGGGCCTCGGCCAGCGCGCTCGCCAGGTCGCGGGCCGGGTGAAGCAGCAGGCGGCGAGCCAGGTCCAAGGGCAGATCGGAGACCCAGCGCAGGTTGACGCGGGCGGCATCGCGGGCGATCTGGTAAGCCTTGTGCGGCCCGGCGCGGAAGCCTTCCTGCTCGAAGCGCGCGATGACGTCCGCATGCGACTCCATCGGCTGGGCCAGCATCCAATCCTCGTAGCCCCGGCTACCCGTCCCTTCCCCACACGCGGCGGCCACAATCACCCAGCCGCCGGGCCGCGCGATCAGGGCCGCATGGGCCAACGCCTTCTGGGCCTGATACACGTTCAGGTCCTTGGGATGCCCACCCGGCGAGGCAATCACCAGATCGTAGCAACCGGCGGCCGGCACCTGGCAAATCCGGCGCGCCAGGGGGATGCCCGCCCGCATGACCGCCCCCGGCTCCCCGGCAACCACGGCCGCGATCTGCTTGCGGGGGTTGAGGATCGCGTTCAGGGCGAGGTGCACCCCGGCCCGCCGCCCGATCTCCTCGACATCCTGCCGGGCGGGGTTGTCCTCGTAGCGGCCCAGGCGCGCGCCCTCGGCCAGCATCAGGCGGTGATTGGCGTTGACCGTAGCCCGCCCGGCCAGCCCGATCGCGGCGCTCTTGGCCCCGCCGGAAAAGCCCATGAACTGGTGCGGCTCCAGGTTGCCGACCACGATCCGCAGGTCGGCCTCGACGAAGCGGCGCTGGATCAGGACCGGCGTGCCGCGCGCCGTCCGGCCGAGATCGGCCAGATCGGCCGCGTCGCAGTCGTGCGAGATCACCGGATAGCGGGCCAACACCTCGGCGGGCACGACCCGGCTAAATTCCTGGAGAGTCATGGGGGGATGCGTTCCGGTGGCGATCAGGAGCGTGATCGCCTCCGGCAGCAGGCCGAGCGCTTCCAGACGGGCCAGCAACGGCGGAAGCAGGATGTCGTGCGGCACCGGCCGGGTCTTGTCGTTGATGGCGATCGCGGCCGATCGTGCCCCACCAAAAGCAGCCCAGGCGAAGCCGCCCAGCGGCGCGTCCAGCGCCGCCGCCACGGCCGCGCCCGGATCGGGAACGGGCGGCGCGTCGGCCGGGGCGAGGACGTCCGCCGCAAGTCCTTCCGGCAGGATCAGCGGCAGGTATCCCTTGCCATACGGAATCTCGAACAGACGGCCGTCCACACCGCCTCCTAGACGATCCCGATCCGCACCCGGTAGCTGAAGTACCAGGGGCGCGGCTCGTCGCCCAGAGTCCGGGCCGCGACCGCGCGCAAGTGGACGATCCCGGCCTCGGCCTCGCTCACACCGTGCTTGAGCACGGTCGCCACCTGGCCCTGACTGAGCGCCAGTCCCACCAGCCGGGTGGCGTGGCCTGCCTCGACGTTGTGCAGGGTCAGCTCGCGCATGTAGCGGAAGCGCCCGCTGGCCCGCATCCGGGTCAGATGCTCGTGCTTGGCCCACTTACTCACGTCGCGGGTGAAGCCGCGCGCCCGGCCAATCGTGTCGCAGCGCTCCAGGCACGCCTCGAAGGCGACCTCGGCTTCCCAGTGCATCGCCGGAGGCCAGTCGCAGTCGATCGCGGCGAAGACTCCGCCGGGGCGCAGGATGCGCGCGACCTCGGCGAAGGTCGGCTCCGGCTCCATCCAGTGCAATGCCTGGGAGGCGGTCACGATGTCCGCGCCGCCGTCCGGCAGGCCGGTGGCGTGGCCGAAGCCCGGCAGATAGCGCACGTTGGGCGCGGCGGTGCGACCGGCTGCCGCCCGGCGCATGTCCTCACCCGGCTCGATGCCAATCACCTGATCGGCACGATCTGCCCACAGCCGGGTGGAGAGGCCCGATCCGCTGCCCAGGTCGACCACCAGACCAGGGCGAGACACTCCGGCCAGTTGGGTCAGCAGATCGACCACGATGGCCGGAGGGACCGGCCGGTGCTCGTCATAGAGATCGGCGATGCCCTCAAAACGCGAGACGTTGGCATCCAGGGAATTCACGAAAGCGGCTCCTCAGTCGATCAGATGGGTGTACTTCAGGCCGTTCCCGGTCAGGAAGAGGACCACCGTCTCGTCCGGCCGGACCCACCCATCCGCGACCAGATGGCGCAGCGCGGAGAGCGTCGCGGCCGCTTCCGGCGCGGGGAAGAGACCTTCCAACCGGCCCAGGGCACGCATGTCCTGGCACAATTCCTCGTCGTCAACGGCGACGGCCGTCCCGCCGCTCTCGCGCAGCGCGTCGATGATCAGGAAATCGCCGATGGCCGCCGGGACGCGCAGCCCGTCCGCGACCGTGGCCGCGCCCTGCCAGGGTTCGGCCAGGCGCTGCCCGGCCTGGAAGGCGCGCACGATTGGCGCGCAGCCCGCGCTCTGGACGCTGACCATCCGCGGGCGCTGCGGGCCGATCCAGCCCAGGGCTTCCATCTCGGCGAAGGCTTTCCACATCCCCACGATACCCGTCCCACCGCCGGTCGGATAGACAATCACGTCGGGCAGACGCCAGCCCAACTGCTCGGCCAGCTCATAGCCCATCGTCTTTTTGCCCTCCACCCGGTACGGCTCCTTGAGAGTGGACACGTCGAACCAGCGGCCTTCCGCCACGCCCTCGCGCACGAAACGGGCGCAGTCGGTGATCAGACCGTCCACCAGAGTCACCTGCGCACCGAGGGCTTTCATCTCGGCCACGAACGGGCGGGGCACATCCTGCGGCACATAAATGTAGGCTGGCAGGCCGGCCCGCGCGGCGTAGGCCGCCATGGCGCTGCCCGCGTTGCCCGCAGTCGGGATCGCCAGGGCCTTCGCGCCAAGCTCCGCCGCGCGCGACACCGCCAGACACAGCCCGCGCGCCTTGAAGGACGCGGTCGGATTCAGCCCCTCCTCTTTCGCCAGCAGATGGGGCAGGCCCAGATCCGCCCCCAGGCGCGACAGCGGCAGCAGCGGCGTGAAACCCTCTCCCAGGCTCAGCCGGAAGGCCGGATCGCGTACCGGCAGCATCTCGGCGTAGCGCCACAACGTCGGCGGACGATCCGCCAGCGCTTCGCGTGGGAAGGCACGGCGAGCCGCCTCCAGATCGTAGCGGGCCAGCAGCGGTTTGCCTGCCGGGCTGAGGTTGATCAACTGGTCCGGGTCGAAGCGCTCGCCCGTCCAACTACACTCGAGGTGGCTCAAGAAACTGTGCATGATTCCCCCTGATCGATCGGCGCTCCGGGTTCTCCGGATCGACCGGTTCCAATGACAACAGAAACACAAACTTCGCGCCTGTGCCGTGCGTATCCTCCAGAACAAGCTCTCCGTGATGCGCCTCGGCGATTCGGAGGGCAATCGGCAGGCCCAGGCCAAACCCGGACGCGCCGCGCGGACGCTCGGCACGGAAGAAGCGCTCGAAAACCCGATCGCGCACACCCGGATCAACCCCAGGGCCTGTATCCTCGATCGAGATGAACACCTTCTCGCCCCGCCAGCCCGATCGGATGGTGATCTGCCCGCCCTCCCCGGTGAAGCGAATCGCGTTGGCCAGCACCTGTTCGATAGCCATCCTCAGACGCACGCCATCCAGGTAGAAACGAGGCAGCGTTTCGTCCATCTTGCATTCCAGGTGGATGTGCCTGTCGAAAATCAGATTATTTAGCCCGGAGCGAGCCAGGTGAATCACATCGTTCACACTCTCCGGCTCCATCTTGAAAGCATTCTCCCCTTCGAGCTGCACCAGTGTGGACAGGGCTTCGAACAGCGCCAGCAGCCGCTGCGCCTGATTCTGCACCACCTCGGCATAGCGCGCATGCTGCTCTAGATCGGAGTCATGCTCCAGCATGTACACGTTGGTCCTGAGGACCGCCAGCGGCGCGCGCACTTCATAGGCCGCATCCCGCACGAAATCGAACACGATCTGGCTGCGCTGCCACTGGGCGCGCAACAGATCGCTGTCCTTACGCTGCGTGACATCCGTCGCGGCCAGGCGCAGGCCGGGCCGATCCGAGCCTCTCAGATCCACGGGCACGGCGGCGTATTGGAACCAGCGTTCCTCCCCATCCGGCAAAGACAGAGGAACCTCGATCACCCAGGAATCGCCATCAAGCACGGTATCGCAGATTCCCCGAAACCATTCGTGATACGCAGGGTCGATCAATTCGAGGAGCGAAATGCCCGGCTCGAGTTCCGTGTCGAAATACTTCCTGGCCCAGTCGTGAGCCAGCCGGTTCGCCGTCACCACTCGCAGATCGCAATCGGCCAGGGCCAGGGCAACGAGCGGATTTTCGAAGATGGAATACAGCAGCGATTCCGAGCGGCGCAGGACTTCCTGGGCCTCATGAAACTCCGTGACATCGGTGCCCGTACCAATGACGTGCGTGGTCGCGCCCGCGTCGTCCTTGAGCGCCGAGAATGACCAAAGCGTCAGGCGCGGCCTGCCGGAAAGGGCCTTGACCCGGATGAAAGCGTCCTTGACAGGCTCCCCCTGGCGCACCTTTTCGAACACGCCTTGCAGAAAATGGACGTCCTCCTCATGCACGACGTTTTCGAAGAGACTCGGCCGGGCCATGATCTCTTCGGCGGAAAGCCCCGTCACCATCCGCCAGAAGTGGTTGAGATAGACCACATCGGCGGTGCTATCCAGCACCATCACCAGCAGGCTCATCTCGTCCAGCACCGCTTCCAGAAAGCCCGCCCGCTGTCTGAAGCGCCGCAAATCGTCCCAGGTCGATCCCAGCCGCCGGTGCATGTATTCTTCAGCAGCCTCGTCCAAAGGAGTGCCATCCCCAGCCGCCTCACGGCAGGTCACTGCCGCTCGACCGGCCTGAGCAGAATCGGCCAGGGGAGTTGCATCAACAACGAAAGACGCCGATGTGGAGCCGGTGGGCAGGCGCAGAATGGCGGATTGGCGTCGCTGGGTGAACATAGCCCGATCCACAAGCTGCGCCATCACGAGACCGGCCTCAGGCCCGAACAGCGTTTCCACCGACAGCCCATTCAACTCCTGGGAGGCCAGTCCAAAGCGCTCGACCGCGCCGCGACTCGCGTGGGTGCAGCGGCCGTTGCGCTCGGTGATGAACACCAGATCGGAGGTAAACGTCAGAAAGTCCCTCAGTTCGAGGGCCGGACCGGTCGCCTCGTTCACGAGGGCAAGTGCCTGCTCGAAAGCCGCCTCGTCCACGCAGCAGGCGCGGAGCTTTTCCAGTTGTTGGGTCGAGAGTGGAGCCATGCCAGCCATCCCACCGCATCAAATGATTAACTGCGGGCGGATTATAACACCCCCGATCGGAGTCACGGAAGGCGAGCCGCGCCGGCTCCGGCGGCTCGCCCTCCGCTGCCGCGCTCCGGCTAGATGCTGACGCCGACGCGGTGAATGGCGAAGCTGTTGTGGGCCTTGAGCGCCTCGGACTTGGTCAGGCGGCCGCTGGCGACCGCCACGACCTCATCGAAGACCATCCGGCCCGCCTGTTCCAGGCTGATCTCGTCGCGCAGCACGCCGCTGACGTCCAGCTCGACCGTATCCTTCATCAACTCGTAGGATGTGGCATTCCCGGTGATCTTGATGGTCGGCATGATCGGATGGGAGGAGGTATGCCCGCCGCCCGCGTTGAAGACCAGCACCTGGCAGCCCGCCGCCGCCATGCTGCTGATCGACTCCGCGCCGTGGCCGGGGCCGTACATCACGTACAGGCCGGCCGTCATCTCTTCCGGCCGGGCGGCGATCTCCAGATAGCCCACGATCGGGGCGCTGCCCGACTTCTTGCAGGCCCCCATCGACTTCTCCTCGATCGTGGTCAGCCCGCCGACCATGTTATCCCCGGTCGGCTGCGAGCCACGGATGTCCTCCCCGCTGGCCAGGGCGCGCCGTTCCATGTCCTGAACCCCGGCCACGATCTGATCCGCGATCGCCTCGTTGACGGCCCGGCCGGTCAGCCACTCCTCGCAGCCCATCCACTCGGTGCACTCGGCCATGATCGTGCGCCCACCCTCGGCGATGATCAGGTCGGAGCAGATGCCGGTCGACGGGTTGCTGGCCAGGCCAGAGGTCGTATCCGACGTGCCGCACTCGACCCCAAACAGCAGCTCGGAAAGTGGCACCGGCTCGCGCTGGTGATCGCTCAGCATCCGGGCGAAGTCAGCGGCGTAGCGCAGCCCCTTCTCCGTGGCGGAGATCAGCCCGCCCGCCTCGCGGATGTTGACCACCGCGACGGGCTTGTGGGTGGCCGACTGGATATCATCGGCGATGTCGTAGGCCGTGCAGCCTTCCTCGCGGAAGTGGTCGACCACGACCACCGCGCCCACGTTGGGATTCATGCCGGTATTGGAAAGAAAACGGCGCGTCATGCGCAGGTCGGGCCGCACCTGACAGCGCCCCAGCGGGTGCGTGATCGCCACCGCGCCGTAGATGTGGTCAGCCACGCGCTCGCACACGTCATTGGCGTAGACCGTGCCCGACAGCATCAGAACCAGATTACGCGCCCCCACCGTGCCATCGGGCCGGACGTAGCCCATCCATTGAGTCATTGCTCAGCCTCTCCTATTCTCGCGTCGCCCCGGTCGCCTACCGTGCGGCCAGGTCGCCGCGCCCGCGATTGCTCTCGACGTTGTGGACGTGCACGTGCTCCCCGGCCCGGATATCCTGGCTGGCCGTGCCGATGCTCAGGCCGTATTTCAAGACCTGCTCGCCCCTGCGAATGTCGCGCAGGGCGATCTTGTGGCCGTAGGCGATGTCAGCCTGGGCCACCACGCTGACTCCGGTCAGGCGGCCATAGGCTTCGACCGTCTCGCCCTTCTTGAGCGGCTCCAGGACCGCCGTCCCGACGTTGTCTTCCCTGTCGATGACAAAGACTCTGCCCATCGCGTTTTCTCTCCTCAAACCCGCCCAGCCCGGCCGGGCCAGGCAAACTGCGGCAGGTAGGCCGCGAATTCCACCAGAAAATCGTTCAGGATGGCCCGCGCCGTGTCGATATCGCGCACCATCGGATCGAGCAGCAGGGCTTGCAGGGCAAGCTGGCGGTCACCCGTCGCGGCGGCATCGACCACCAGCGAACTCAGGTGCAACTCCCGGCGGCACAGCTCGGCGATGCCCTCCGGTAGGGCTGGAAAGGCCAAGCCCTGCACGCCCATACCGGAGAGCACCCCCGGCACCTCGACGATGGCGTCGTGGGGCAGGTTGGGGATCAGTCCGCCGGCATTGGGGACGTTGAGCTGCTGGTTGTAGTAGTTGTCGTTGAAGTGGATGGCCGCGATCATCTCCGCGACCGGCTCCTCCAGGATATCGAACTTCCACACGTCGCGCAGGTCGTCGACCGGCGTCTCGCCCTTGACCACCGACTCGGCCAGCGCCTTACGGCGGGCGCGGCGGCGGCGGTTGCCCTCCCAGCTCTGCAACTGAAGGCGATACTTCTCCCAGGGTTTGCTTACGGGATCGCTGACCCAGGGCAGAAACTCGCACAGGTGGCTGTCGCCCGGCGTGGGCATCAGCCCGAAAATCTCGAAGGCTTCGCGGGTCAGCGGCTCGAAGTCGCGGCGCATGTGGCCGAACCAGCGGTCGCGCAGCTCCGGGTAGAGGTCTTCGCCCGTGTGCCGGTCGCGGATGTCGTAGACCCACGAGAAATGGTTGATGCCCGCCGCCTTGATATCCAGGTGTTCCAGGGCCGCCCGCGCCACCGGGATGAAGTTAGGCATGTTGTCGGCGTTGGTGTGGACGTGGAATCCTTCGGGAACCGGGATAGCGTAGCGCTCGGCCAGCACCGCCCCGGCCAGGGCATAGCCCCACAGCAGTTGGTGGCAGAGGCCCAGCACCTTGATCCGGGTGTAGCGCTGCACGCCCAGGGTCAGCCGGATCAGCGGGTTGGTCAGGTTGAGGTACCAGGCGTCCGGGCAGAGTTCTTCCATGTCACGGGCAATCGCCAGGATCAGCGGCAGGTTGCGCGCCGTGTGGGCGAAGGCTCCCGGCCCGCCGTTCTCGGCGTAGGGCTGGCGCACCCCATGCCGCAGTGGAATCTGCCAGTCCATCTCCCAGACGGTTTCGCGGTCGCCCACCTGAACGGAAACAACCACGAAATCCGCGCCGGGCAGGGCTTCGCGGCGGTCGGTGCTGCCGGAGATGATCATCTCCGCGCCCCAGGCGTCGCTGAGAATCTGAGCCAGGCGGGTCATCGTCGCCAGGGCCGCCGCGTCGATGTCCACCAGGGCCAGCGTCGCCCCGCGCAACCGGGGGGAGCGAATCAGCGTCGCCATCGCCCCCAGACCAAAGATGGCGCTCCCCGCGCCAATCACGACGATCTTCGGTGGCTTGACCATAGGCGTTAGCGGGTAGCCTCCTCATCTCCATACGGCGTCTTATCCCAGAAGTCCTGGAACTTCGCCAGCCCGACATGGGTATAGGGGTGATCAAACCCCTCCTGGTAAACCGCGAACCCGGCCGTGACGATATCCGCCCCGGCCAGCGCCGCGTCGACCACCTGGCGGCCATTGCGCACCGCCGCGACCAGCACCTCCGTCTCGAACAGGTAGTTGTTGCGAATCTCGACGATCTCCTCGATGAAGGAGACCGACGGCTCGCCGTTGGCTTCCTTCCAGCCGATGAAGGGCGAGACGTAGGTCGCGCCCATGCGCATCGCCTGGAGGGCCTGCATGGCCGAGAAGCAAACCGTCACGTTGACCCGGATACCCTCGGCGCGCAGCATCTGGCAGGCCTTGAAGCCCGCCTCGGTGGACGGGACCTTGATCACGAAGTTGGGGCAGAGCGCGGCCAGCTTTTCGCCCTCGGCCACCATATCCTGCCAGCGCTCGTGGTAGGGGTTGATCTCGGTCGAGATGGTCTTGTCCGTGCCCTGCACCAGCCGCCCGATCTCCTGAATGACGGTCAGGAATGGCTTGCCCGTCACCTCGACGTGGCGCGGGTTGGTCGTCACGCCGTCGATGTCCCACATCTCCAGCGCATGCGCGATCTCGTGCACGTGCGCGCTGTCCAGAAAGAACTTCATGACGTCCTCCTTGGCGGCCCGGCGAGATGTCCCGCCCAGGGCCACGCTTCCATTTCGAAACTCATTCCTGAATGAAGCACAAAAACAGAAATAATCCGACTGCTTGCATAAATTTTTCTCACCACCAGAAAAAGGGGCATTCCGCGCGCAGCGCAGGAACGCCCCTAACCGACGATTTAGCCCAGGCCGCCCGGCAGGTTGACGACCATCAGCTTCATCTCGCTCATTTCCTCAATCACGTAGCGCGGACCTTCCCGCCCCACCCCGGACCCCTTCACGCCGCCGTATGGCATCTGGTCCACCCGGAAAGTCGAGACGTCATTGATTTGCAGGCCGCCGACCTCGATCTCCTCGTACGCGCGCATGATCCGGTTCATGTTCTGGGTGAACAGGCCGGATTGCAGGCCGTAGTCGGTATCGTTCGCCAACCGGATCGCCTCGTCGAAGTCGTCGTAAGGGGCGACCGTGATCACCGGGGCGAACAGCTCCTCGCGGTTGACGCGCATCTCCGGCGTCGTATTGCCCAGCACGGTCGGCTCGAACAGCGTCCCCTCGCAGCGCCCGCCGATCAGGGCCTGCGCGCCGCCCGCCAGCGCTTCTTGCACCTTGGCATAGGCATCCGCCGCGGCCCTGGCGTCGATCATCGGCCCGACCTCGACCTGGGGATCGCGCGGGTCGCCGAACTTGAGCCTGCTCACGCTGTCCAGCAGGCTTTCCAGGGTCCGGTTGTAGACCGGGCGGTGGATCAGGACGCGCTGCACGGAAATACAGTTCTGCCCGGCGTTGGTGAAGCCGCCCACCGTGATCCGGCGCACGGCGTAGTCGATGTTGGCGTCCTCGTGGACGATCGCCGCCGCGTTGCCGCCCAGTTCCAGACCCACGCGCTTGCGGCCCGCCACCGACTTGAGATGCCAGCCAACCTCGGAACTACCCGTGAAGCTGAAGTACTTGATGCGCGGGTCGGCGACCAGACGCTCGGCGCGGCGGCCGGGGCAGACCACGGCGTTCAACGCCTCCGGCGGAAAACCCGCCTCCAGGGTCATCTCCGCCAGGAGCAGGCCGGACAGCGGCGTGGCCGAAGCCGGCTTGAGGATGAACGAATTGCCCGCCGCGATGGCCGGGGCCAGCTTGTGGCAGGCCAGGTTGAGCGGGTAATTGAATGGGGCGATTCCGACCACCGGTCCCAGCGGAAAGTGGCGCACGAAGCCCACCCGGCCTTCCCCGGCTTCCGTCCAATCGATCGGGATGATCTCGCCGCCGATGCGCTTGGCTTCCTCCGCCGCGACGCGCACCGTCTCGATGGCACGAGACGTCTCCCCCCGCGCCACGTTGAGCGTCTTGCCGCCCTCGATCTGGAGGGCATGCACCAGCTCGTCGAAACGCCGTTCCATCTGGGCCAGCAGCCCGTACAGGATCGACGAGCGTTTGTGCGAGGGCAGCCTGCGCGTGATCTCGAAGCCGCGCACCGCCGCCTGGATGGCCTCCTCCAGATCTTGATCCGAAGCCTGGCAGACCTCGGCGACCACTTCGCCGTTATAGGGAAAGCGCACCTGAAGGACATCGTCGCTGCTCCGCCACTCCCCCCCGACCAGGAATTTGTGCCGTTCGCTCATTCCGACTCCTCTTCGACTCCCGCACGCCCCGTCAGGGCGAGAACACGCTATTTCATGCCCGTCGTGGCGATCCCGCTGGTGATGTAGCGCTGCAACAGCGCGAACACGATCGTGATCGGCAGCAAGGTCAGGACGGTCATCGCCAGGATGTAATGCCACTGCACGTTGAGCGCCCCCTGGAAGGCATTCAGCCCGACCTGGAGCGTGAACAGCTCCGAATGGTTGAGCACGATCAGCGGCCACAGGAAGTCATTCCAGCGCCACATGACCGAGAAGATGGTCAGCACGGCCAGGGCTGGGGCGGCCAGGGGCAGGACGATCTGCCAGTAGATGCGCCATTCGCTGGCCCCGTCGATCCGGGCCGATTCGAGCAACTCATCGGGCAGGGTCAGCATATACTGGCGCAGGAGGAAGACGCCGGTCGGGGTCGCCGCGCCGGGGATGATCACCCCCCACAGGTTATTCACCCAGCCAACCTGGGTGATCACCAGAAAGGCCGGGATCAGGATCACGGAGATGGGGACCATCAGCGTGCTGATCATGACCAGGAAGATCGCGTCGCGCCCCCGGTAGCGGTACTTGCTCAGCCCGAAGGCCGCCATGCTGTTGATCAGCAGGGTGAGCAGCGTCGCCAGCACGGTGACGACCACGCTGTTCTTGAGGTAATTCACGAACGGGAAGCTCTCCACCCCGCCGCTGTAATTGGTCGTGTCGAAGAACACGGACTGCACCGGCTTGCGGTCCTGAATCTCGCGCAGGTTGACGTCCAGCAGCCCGCCCTCCGGGTCGGCCGGATCGATCATCCGGGCCGCGATGCCTACCCGCGAGACCTGGGCCAGCCGCCGGGTCGTGCCGTCGGCGAAGGTGATGTCGTACAGCGCCAGCGGCTCAGCGTAACCGGGCAGCGTGACGGTCTCCTGCCGGTACGGGAAGAAAGTCGGCGGGAAATTGTAGAGCGACGCCTGGGACTTAAACGAGGACATCACCAGCCACACCACCGGGCCGAACATCACCCCCACCCCGGCCAGCAGGTACAGGTAGGTCACCACGTCGGCGGCAGTCAGCCGCTTGCGCCCCTGCCTGCGCAGGAGAAACGCCCGTATGCCCTTCAATGCTTGCTCGGCCATCGTCTCACCTGCCCCCGCCGCTAGGCGATCTCGCTCGTGCGCCCCAGCCGGAGCTGGAAGAGAGTCAGGAACAACAGCACGACGGCCAGCACCAGCGAAGCCGCCGCCGCCACGCCAAAGTCCCGGCGGTCGAACGCCGTCTGGAAGATATACTGCACCATGTACAGGGTCGCCGTGCCCGGCCCACCGGTCGTCAGGACGTACACCTGGTCGAAGACCTGGACGGCGCGAATCAGGGACAGCACCAGTACCACGACCATGGTCGGCATCAGCAGCGGCAGAGTCACCGAGCGAAAGCTGCGCCAGGCCCCCGCCCCGTCCATCCAGGCCGCTTCGTACAATTCCTTGGGAATCGATTGCAGCCCGGCCAGCAGGATCAGGGTGTGAAACCCCATCTGAGCCCACACGCTAACAATGATCACCCACAGCCGGGCCTGGGTGGGATCGGTCAGGAAGTCCATCCGCTCCAGGCCGGTCGAGACCAGAACGCCGTTGAATATGCCTTCCGGCTGGAGCATCCACTTCCAGATCAGGGCCACGACCACCGGCGACAGCAGCACCGGATAGAAGAACACCCCGCGGAAGAAACCACGCGCCCGGATGTCGCGGTTGAGGGCCAGGGCGGTGATCAGCGCGAAGATCACCATGATCCCGACCTGGAAGACCACGAACCCGCTGGTATTGCCCACCGCGCGCCAGAAGCGGTCGTGCTGGCAGGTATTGGGGTTGGCGAAATCCGTGCAATTGAACAGGGCTTCGAGGTTGGCCGTCCCCACGAACTCGCGGTTCTGGGGCAGGATCGAGTTGCCCGCGGTAAACCCATAATAGAAATTGAGCAGCATCGGAAACAAGATGAAGATTCCAAAAACCAGTAAGTTGGGGAGCACAAAGAAGTAGCCCATCCGGCGCTGACCGATCAGGCGCTGGATCGGGTCAATCACGACCTCCACCAGGGTCATCAGCGCCGCGTAGGGCCTGAACAGTGCCCTTTCCAGCAACTCATTCATTCTTCGCTTCTTCCGCCTCGGCTCCGCCCTGCGCATGGTCATGACCGCCTCCTCATCACCTATCCCTGGCAGCCACCCTGGGTGAGCCGGGCGGACGGCAAGCCGTCGTCCGCCCGGCTCCTATGAGACTGGCTTAGCTCGACGCCGCGGCGAAGAGCGCGTCCATGTCGGCCTGGATGCGCTCGATGGCTTCATCCAGCGTCATCTCGCCCGCGATCACTTGGCTCAGGCGGTCGCGAATGGCGGTGTTCAGGTCCGGCCCCTTGGGATGATACTGGAGCGCATAGGCCTCCGGCATCAGATTGGGGATCATGCTGGCGAAGGCGTTGAGAGCCTCGGCGTTGCTTTCATACGCGACGCCCTTCTCGATCAGGCCCAGGTGCCCCGGCAGGAACAGGGTGCGGGCATAGAACTCGGCAATGACATCCTCGCTGAAGAGGTAGTCCATGACCATCCCGACTTCCTCAGGATGCTCGGTGTCGGCGAAGGCCACGGTCAGCGCGCCGCCAGGAACGCCGGTCGCGCCGCAGTCCCCGCTCGGGTTGGGGATGACCTTCCAGTCGAACAGGTCGCCGATGTTGGTGGCGAAGTTGCCGACCTGCCAGCTTCCGGACATGTACAGGACGAGCTGGCCGCCGATGAAGTACGGGGCCGCGGGGACGTAGTTACCCGCGCTGCCGCCCCACACGTCGGCGGGCATCAGGCCGTCGTTGTGCCAGCCGATGATCATCTCCGCCGTGGAGCGGAAGCCGGGGGTGTCGACGGTGAAGGTGCCGTCTTCATTGATGTAGGTCGCGCAGCGGCTCAGGGACGGCCCCCAGAAGCGGTGGCCGGTGCGGTCGATCGCCACCGGATAGATGGTGGTCTCGCTGTCGCTCAGGGCTTCGGAGACGGCGGTCGCGGCGGCAACCCACTCTTCCCAGGTCGCGTCATCGGCCGGGATTTCGACGCCGGCCTGCTCGAACAGGGTCACGTTGATGAACGGCCCGGTCACGGTGAACTGGGTGGGATAACCATAAATCCCGGTGTCCTCGGCGTCGGCCTGCATCGACCCCAGGACGGCTTCGGGGATGTTGTCCAGCCAGTACTGCGGATCGGCGACGTAGGGGGTGAGGTCCAGGTAGTTGCCCAGGAAGCGCGCGGGGAAGGTGATGCGGGCCATGTCCGGGGCCTCGCCGGTTTCGACCTGGGCCTGGAGCAGGGTATGCAGGTCGGCATAGGCCACGGTATCGATCACGACTTTAATATTCGGATGTTCCGCTTCAAACCGATCGAGCAGATCGCGCAGCACAGCCCCCTCGGTGCCATCGTCGTACCAGGTGATGTGCAGCTCGACCACGTCGCCTTGCGCGCTGATGGGAAGGGCCATCGCGATCAGCGCCACAATCACAAGCACAGCAAACGCAAAACGCTTATTCATGGATTCTCTCCTCAGGTCCTCTCTAGACTGGCCCGGCAGCCCACGCAAAGCAGCTGCCAGTGAGTTGAGCGCGAGTCCGGTAGAGCTTACGTCGTTTGGCCAACACCTCCTTTCGGCCGGGATGCGGTCCCCGTCACAACCGGATCACCGGGAGGCCGAGCAGCCGGGCAAGCATGAGCAGTTCGTCCACATAATCACCATACGTCAATGCGACGTGATGTTCCAACCCCGTGCTCAGGATCGTGTCCAGCACGTCCTGCGCCGGGCGCTCGAAGCGAATCACCCCCGACGTGCCGGAAAAACTGGGGGGCGCTTGCCGCATCTCGCCGCGTCCGACCACCAGGCTCAGTTCGCCCTGGGATTCGCTGAGCCGGGCCAGGGTGACACGTCCCGGCCTGAGTGGGAATTCCATCAGCAGCGGCAGGCGGCGGTTGGAGTGGATCGTCGCCCGCGGCTGAAATTCCGGATCGGCCATCGCCAGGGGGGCTTTGCCGCAATGCCAGAGCACCGCCAGGTCTTCGTCCGGGTAGAAGCCCACCAAGTCGGTATCGAAGGCCTGCGCACCGCTCAGCTCCTGCAAGATAAGCTGGGTGATCGCGCCGTGGATATCGGCCTCGCAGCTACACGGCAGCAGCTCGTCGTTCAGCATGGACAGCGCGCCGCAGGCCGCGCAGCCGAGATCGGTGAAGAACTGGGGCCAGCAGCGCACGGCTAGCCCATCCAGACGCGCTTCCTGGGCCAGCGCGCGCAGGGCCAGGTACGTCCCCAGCGTGCCGCGCAGCGCCGCCTGATCGACCTCCCCCAGCCCTGCCACGCGAGCCGCCAGAGCTTGCTCGACCGGGGCGATGCGGGCCGGTTCCAGGCCGCGCACCCGGCCAAAAACGTCCTCCAGCTCGATCTGGACGACCGCCAGTCCAAACCGCCCGGCCAGCCGTTCCGGCGTGAACTGGCAGCTCTCGAACCCATCCGGGTGGACGCCGAACCGCCCGATCCGGGCCGAAGCCAGCCGCTGGCGCACCCCGGCCGCGCGGACAAGCGGCAGCAGTTTTTCCTCGACTTGCGGGCTTTCGGGGGCGGCATACAGGTGCTCGTAGGCCCGCCCGGCGCGGGTCAAGGCGTGCGCCGCCAGGTTAATCCCGCACAGCGAGTTGAGGCGCAAGCGGCCGCCCGTGCGATCCTCCGGAACGGCCCACAGGACCAGCGGCGCGTCAACCGCCTCCGCCACGCGCTGCACCATCGTGCTGTCGGCAAAGGTGGCCTGAAAGAGGACAAGCAGCGCCGGGCGGGCTTCGGCCAGGCGATCCGCCGCCGCCGTTGCCGACTCGAGATCGGTGACCAGGACGTCCGGGCCGATCAGGCGCAGGCCCAATCCTTCCAGCCGGGCGCGAGCCTGGCGGGTGACCTCCTGCGCCAGGGGGATGTCGAAGGTCGTGCGCGCCACCGGCAAAAAAGCGACGGTCGTCCGGGAAAGTGACATCAGGCAAACCCCTCGCTCTGCTGGTAGAGGAAGGCATTCAACGCCAGCGCCGCCGCCCCCACCACCCCGGCATTTGGGTAGAAGCTGGGAGTCTCCAGGCGCACCTTGTCGCCCAGGTGGGCGAAGGCGCACTGGCGCATTGTCTCGCTGACCACCGGCAGCAGCACGTCCTCGCCGAGGGCCAGAATCCCGCCCAGGATGATCAGCTCCGGGTTGAGAATGTTGACCATGTTGGCCAGCGCCACGCCCAGGTAGTAGGCGCGCTCGTCCAGCATGGCCTGCACGGCGGAATCGCCCGCCCGCGCCGCCGCGAAAACCTGCTCGATCGAGGGTGTGGAGCCGGCGCACAGGCGGGCCAGGCGGCCCTCCGGCTCGCGCTGGGCGATCTGCTGGGCCAGCCGCAGGATGACCGGCTCCGAGATCAGGGTCTCCAGGCAGCCGGTATTACCGCAGCGACAGGCCGCGCCGTCGTGGGGCAGGATGGTCATGTGGCCGATCTCCCCCGCGCCGGCGCCTCCGCCGTAGTACAGGCGGCCGCCGACCACGATCCCGGCCCCGACTCCCACCCGGACGTAAACATAGGCCAGCGAAAAGACGTCCTTGCCGCGCCCAAACAGGGCCTCGCCCAGGGCCATGGCCCGCACGTTGTTGTCCACGCTGACCGGCAGCCGCAGGGCAGAGCATAACTGGTCGCGCACCGGGACATCGCGCCAGCCCAGATTAGGGGCCACCACGTTGACCCCACTGGCAGGCTCCACCAGGCCGGACGCGCCGAAACCCAGCCCGACGATCCGGCCCGGGTCCACGCCGGATTCGCCGATCACCCGGCGGACCATGCCGATCGTCTCGGCCATCACGTCGCCCTGGGCGCGGTCCAGGGGATGGTCGATCGACAGGCCGTACACCGGCTGGGCCAGCAGGTTGCACAGGGCCACATTGACGCTGCCGACGCCGATGTGGATGCCGATCGCGTAACGGGCGTCCGGCGCCAGACACAGGCCCTGCTGCGGGCGGCCCACGCTGCGCCGCCGGGCTGGCTCCGGCTGCGTTTCGATCTGGGTGACGATCCGCTGTTCGATCAGATCGGCGATGAGATTGGTGATGGTGGTCGTGGAAAGTCCGGTGCGTTCCGCAAGCTGAACGCGAGAGATGGGCTGGTGACGCAGCAGCGTGAGCAGGACGGCGCTGATGTTGCGGGCCTTGATCGTCGCGCTGCTGGAGCCAACCGGAGTGCGCCTGATGACCATTCGAGAGCCTGTCGGGAAACCAGTCGCCAACTCAGGGTGATTATAATTAATTAATCAACCTGAATAATTAATTCATTTCATTATAGCGGATTTTGGCGCGGAGATCAAGCAGGTGAGCCATTCCGGGGAGTTAGGAGTCTGTTAAGGGATGCGTCGAGGATCAACAATGCGCGGCCACCTCGAATCCACTCGCATGTTATAACGCCCCAGACCGCCGCTGGTTGCGATCGCAAGGGCGTATTGTCCATCACTGACGTCTTCTATCAGAAGTTCGTTATTTTTTTGAGTATGACAGTCGAAAATCGTGATTGCAGGTTGATTGAAAGTCCGCCTCCCGCTATAGTTTAGAAAAACACCCAATCGGATCGACCGAAAAATGTTGCGCAACGAATCACCCCCTCTGGAGAGACCTCATGCACCATGATCTTACTCTGTTCGCCACCCTGGCAATGGCGCTCCTTACCGCGTTCGTAGGCGGGTATGCCGCCCGCAGGATCGGCTTCCCACCGCTGGTCGGTTACCTCCTCGCTGGACTGGTTATTGGCCCCTTCACCCCCGGATTTGTCGGCGACATCAACGCCATCAGCCAACTGGCCGAAGTGGGTGTCATTTTCATGCTTTTCGGGGTCGGCCTGCATTTCTCCCTGAAAGACCTGTGGGACGTCCGGCACATCGCGATCCCAGGCGCGGCGGCCCAGACGACCGTCGCCACGCTGCTCGGTTATTTGCTCACCCAGCTCTGGGGTTGGTCCCCCCAGGCAAGCCTCGTGCTGGGGCTGGCGATCTCGGTCGCCAGCACGGTCGTGTTGTTACGGGGCCTGGCGGACGCCGGTCTGCTCAACACCGCGCACGGCAAGGTGGCGATTGGCTGGCTGGTCTTCGAAGACCTGGCGACGGTCGTCATCCTCGTCCTGCTGCCCGCACTGGTGGGCGGTGGCGAAGGCTCCATGCTGGAGACGCTCGGCCTGGTCTTCCTCAAGACGGGCCTGTTCATCGCCCTCATGCTTTTCGTGGGCGCGCGCCTCATGCCCTGGCTGCTGACCCGGATCGCGCATACCCACTCCCGCGAGCTGTTTATCCTCGCGGTCGTCGCGGCGGCGCTTGGCACGGCCTTTGGCGCGGCCGAGCTGTTCGGGGTTTCGCTGGCGCTGGCCGCGTTCCTGGCCGGGGTGATCATCGGCGGATCGGACGTCAGCCACCAGGTCGGGGCAGAGGTGGTGCCCTTCCGCGATATCTTCGCCACCCTGTTCTTTGTCTCGGTCGGCATGCTGGTCAATCCGGCGGTTGTGCTGGCTAATGCGGGCCAGGTCCTGGCCCTCACCGCCCTGATCGTGATCGGCAAAGCGCTGATCGCCGTCCTGCTGAGCTTCGTCCTGCCCGGCTCCGGGCGAACCATGATCGTCGTGGCAGCAGGTCTCAGCCAGATCGGGGAGTTCTCTTTTCTGGTCGGGCAATCGGGCGTGGCGCTCGGCCTGCTCACCCAGGATCAGTACGGCCTGATCCTGGCCGCGTCGCTGATTTCGATCATCCTCAACCCATTCATGTTCCGCGCCATCCCGTGGGCGGAGCGCGTTCTCCGGCAATCCCCGGTGCTCTGGCGGCGTCTGGAGCACGGTGGGCCGACCCCGGAGCCGTTGAGCAAACACATGACCGATCACGTGGTGATCATCGGATATGGCCGGGTGGGCAAGCACATCGGCCAGGTGCTCAACCACCTCGGCCTGCCCTTCCTGGTCATCGAACAGGACGCGGCCTACGCGACCCAGATGCAGCAGGCGGGCATCCAGACCCTGTTCGGCGACGCCGCCAACTCCGAAATCCTCAGCCACGCCGGCCTCGACCACGCCTGCGCGCTGGTCGTCACCGTGCCCGATCAGGTGACCGCCGAGCTGGTGGTCACCGCCGCCCACGACCTCGCCCCCGCCCTGCCCATCATTGCGCGGGCCGGGGCGGAATCAGGCGTGGAACGCCTGGCCGCGCACGGCGCGCAGCACGTCATCCACCCGGAACTCGAAGGCGGTCTGGATCTGGTGCGCCACACCCTGCTCACCCTGGGCTATCCGATGAGCCAAATTCAGCCCTATGTCGACGCGGTGCGGCAGGATGCCTATCGGGCCAGCATTGTCGAAGATCGGGCACATCCGGTGCTCGATCAACTGGTCACCGCCGTGCGCGGGATCGACATCGCCTGGCACAACATCGCCGAGGACAGCCCTCTGGTGGGCCAGAGCCTGGCCGAGGTCAACATCCGCGCCCATACCGGAGCATCGGTCATCGCCCTGGTGCGCGAGCACAGGGTCATCCCGAACCCGAAATCGGACACGCGGTTCGAAATGGGGGACTTGCTAGGATTCATTGGGAGCGAGCAGGAGATCGCGGCGGCCGTGAACCTGCTGGAACCGGCCGCCTACCATGGGCTAACCGTCTGAAGCACAAGCACCCACAGGGCTTTCGGGGCGGACTCACCGGTGAGTCCGCCCCGAATAGTTGTGCCTAGGGCGCCGCGAGGACCGGCACCTGGCCGAAGTCGTCCGGGCCAAGCTGGTCGATCGGAGTCAGCGACGGCGTGAAGTCGCTCAGCATCGCTTCCTGCACGCCTTCCTCCGGGAAGACCACGTCCATGATCCGGGTATGGTTGATCGACCCGGACGGCGCGCCGCCGATCCGCCACTGCTGGGCGCCCGTCTCCACGTCACGCAGCCGCCAGACCCCGGACGAGGGATAGCCTTCCTGGCTGCCCACGACCACGGCATACGCCCACCCGGCCGGATCGCCTTCCGGCAGGACGCTGCGGGGCACACGGATCGTGATCCGGCGCTGCCCGGCGTTGGTCAGGATATCCAGAATCCCGTCCACCTGCACCGGGCCATCCGCGCCCGGCCGGTAGATGCCCGGCGTCCAGCCCTCGGCCCATACGGCCACGTCCCAGGCGTATTCGGGCGGCAGGGCCGCATTCCGCCCCGGCAGGAGCAGGCGCGCGCCATTGGCCGGCCCGTCGCTGTCGATGTAGATATCGACGGTGTGGATGCCCATCCCGTTGGGCGCACCCCAGTCGTTCTCCACCGGCCCGCGGAAGGTCACCCGGAAGATGACCGCGTCCTCGTCCGAACCGACCACGAAACCGGTCGCATCGAACGCGCCGCGCCGGAAGACCACGTCGGTCGGGTAGAGATAGCCGCCCGGCCCGTGATCGTCGCCCTCCGGATCGGCCACGTCCAGCACCACGTTGGGCACGGCCGTATCGGGCAGCGTCACCAGCACCGGGCCGCCGGCCGGGACCAGCGCGGCCGTCTCAGCCTGGGCCGTGAGCAGGCGCATGTTGAAGCTGTTGCCGCCCTGGAGCTTGCCCAGCAACGGGTCGAGCGTGATGCTCAGTTCCAGGACTCCTTCTCCGGCGGCGACGGTCTCCGCCGCGCCGGTATATGCCACCCAGTCGGCCGCCGCGCCGGTCGTGTAGGCGGTCGCGGCAGGCACGCCGCCGTCGAACGTCACTTCCACCAGCCGCCGCGCGCCAAAGCCCAGCAGTTGATCGCCCTCACGCGGATAGCCGGTCATCGCGGCCGCCGGATCGCTGGCGCTGAAGTAGAAGCCCAGGCGCAGGCCATCCGCGAAGCCGTCCGCCGCGTCCAGGCGCAGGGTCAACCGCTGCTCGTCGATGCCGTAGTACAGCCCGTCCAACCCGCTTCCGGCTGCACTCAGATCGTAGTAGGCCGCGCTGTCCCACTCCCCTTCTCCAGCCGCGCCATCGACCGTCACAACCGGCGGCTCGGTGAAGGCCCGGTCGGGAAGCTGGGCCGCCAGCGGGATCACCGGCACGTCCAGGAATCCCGGCGGGTTGACACTGATCGCGCGGTAGACGTGGCGCAGGTGGCTGCGGAACATCTCGTCGAAGGCGAAGTCCTGCCCGGAATCCTGATCCGCGCCGAAGTACCAGAACCAGTCCGAGCCTTCGGCGAAGTACATGGCTTCCGTCGCCTCGGCCAGCCGGTCCGCGCTCAGGCGGGGCAGCGCCTCCTGGAGCGCGTTGCGGGTGGTCAGCAGGTATTCCCAGGCCTGGTTTTCCTCAGGCTCGCCGATCCAGGTGCTGTAGTCGGGCGTAATCCACGAGCCGGGCCACAGCTCGTCCAGCGGCTGCGGCTCGCCGGTCAGCGCCAGATATTCGGAAGGTGTCACCGTCTGGATGTTGTCGGCTTCGGAGAACATCCGGTACATGGCATTCAGGAAGTCCTTGCCGTCGTTGGCGTAGTTCTCCCAGGCGTTCTCGCCGTCGAGCAGGATCGTCACCAGATGCGGCCCGCTCGCGCCTTCCTCGGCCAGCTCAGTCTGGATGTTATTGAGGCGCTGCATCAGGTCGGCAGCGGCCGCCTCGCCGGACATGCCGGAGTATTCAAAGCCCAGCTTGTCCGAGATGAGGTGATCGCGGAACAGGATCGCCACCTGCCCGCCGCGCCCGCCGGTCACGGTGTACGGGCGGTACAGGGCATCCGCCTGCTGGACGGTGTCGGCGCTGTTGCGGGTGAAGTCCTCCACGTCCGGCAGGCTGCGGGCCAGCACGTCCTCGTCGGTCGCCATCCACTGGATGCCCGCGCTGGCGACCATCTGCACGATCTGCTGGGCGACCGAGCCTTCCGCCGGCCACATGCCGCGCGGATCGACCCCGAAGTGATCGCGGTAGAGCTGTACGCCCATCTCCACCTGCCCGACCGCGTCCTGCCCGAAAACGAAGCGGGTCGGCAGTTCGGCTTCCGGCATGGCGACTCCGGCCAGGTTGCTGTCGACCAGCAGCGGCAGGATCGGATGGGCAAAGGGCGTCATCGTGACTTCGATCTGGCCCTGGCGCTGCAACTCCGCATGGTAGGGCAGCACCTCACGGATGATGCGCAGGTGCTCGGCGAAAATCGGCGCTTTATCCTCTTCCGTGTAATCCCGCCCCCGGGCGACCAGGGAAGCCAGCGGCTCCTGAGCCAGCCAGTCCGGGTCGGTCCAGGCCAGATTGAACAGGACTTGCAGGTCGCGGAAGTCCTGGGCCGTCCAGCTTTCGACCGCCGCGTCAATCCCCATGCCGCTGCGAGCCTCGGCCAGCTCCTGGTAGCGCGGGAAGCGCGCGATCACCCGCGAGTTGGTATCGAAAAAACGTTCCAGAATGAAGCGCTTCTGGTCGGGCGTCAGTTCCTCGGCGGGCACCTCGGCCAGCACCCAGTACTGGTCTTTGGCCCCCGCCGCCAGATCGTCTAACTGCCGGATCAGGCTGGGGGTGAAATTGAAGGTGACGTGCACATCCGGGTAGTTCTCCAGGATGGTCGCCATATCCAGGTAATCCTTGGCGGCATGCGCGCGCACCCAGGGCCGCGCGTAGATGCCCGTCTCCGCGTCCTGGGCATAGACCGGCTGGTGCTGGTGCCAGATCAACGCCACGTACAGCACGTCCTCGGCGGCCTGGTGGGCCGCGCCGGGCCGCATCCCGTCCATTCCCGCCGAAGCGGGCAGTGTTGAAAGCAGCATTCCCAGCAGCACAATCAAGGTCAGCCATCGGCGCATCGCGTGTTGCATACGCACAACCTCTCCTCTCCAGATACCGCAGACCAGCAGGGTAACGGCGGTGAGTCGCCCCACGGCCCGATCCTAGCACAAGCCAGCCAGACCACCAATCGCCCTATAATGGAGGCAAAGGACGAGTGGCAAAGAGGCCGGAGAAGGCAGAGGCCACCCAGCCGCGCGGCGGTCAGAGACCAGAGGCCATGAGGCCAGAGAAAACATAGGCCTCACCCGTTCTCTGCTTTGACCAATCACCACCAACCGATAACCAATGACCATTCCCGTGGAGGCGACACGCCCATGACTCAACCCGTGATCTACATCGTGTCCGGCGGCGAAGGCACCAGCGGCGAGCAGCTCGTGCGCACAGCCCTGGCCCAGTTCGGCGAGGACGGCGCCGAGGTCGTGATCATCCCGCATGTACGGGACATGCCCCAGATGGAGGAAGCCGTCCGGCGCGCTGCCGCCACACCCGGCAGTACCATCGTGCATACCCTGGTCGATGGCAGCCTGCGCCAGACGCTGATCCGCCTGGCCCGCGATCATCAGGTCGAGGCGATCGACCTGTTCGGCCACCTGCTGACCCGGCTCTCGACCGTGCTGGAGCGCGCGCCGGCAGGCCAGCCGGGACTGTATCGCCAGCTCCGTGAGCAGTATTTCGAGCGTGTGGAAGCCATTGAGTTCACCGTCGCGCACGATGATGGGCGCAATTTGCAGGGCCTCCAGCAGGCTGAGATCGTGCTGGTGGGCGTCTCGCGGTCGGGCAAGACGCCGCTCAGTATCTATCTTTCGACCCAGGGCTGGAAGGTCGCCAACGTGCCCCTCATCCGGGGAGTCGATCCCCCCTCCGAGCTGTTCGAGATCGACGCCGGCCGGGTCGTCGCCCTGACGATCGATCCGGGCCAGCTCGTCGCCCACCGCCGCTGGCGGCAGCGACGGCTGGGACTCGGCGCGGCCTCCGGCGCGGATTCGGGCAGCAGCCGCTACATCGACGCGGCCGACATCTACGAAGAAGTCAAGGCAGCCAGGGAAATCGCCCAGCGCGGCGGCTTCGCCATCCTCGACATCACCGACAAGCCGATCGAGGAAAGCGCCCAGGAGGTGATCAGCCTGGTCACCCGTCACACCCGGCGCGGCTCCTGATCGCGCCAGGCGCGGAACTCTGGCGAACGGGCTGCGTATATAAGGATGAAATCGCATACCGAACAACCAGAGGTGAGAAAAACCATGTTCAGCAATATCCAGTCCGAAGATCGCGGCCGCATCATCGGCGCGGCCATCCTCATCGGCCTCGGCGTCATCTTCCTGCTGGGCCAGCTTGGCCTGAGCCTGCCCATTCTGAACAACTGGTGGGCAATCTTCATCGCCATCCCCGGCATCGCCATGCTCAACAACGTCTACCAGGCCTACAGACGCAACGGGGAACTGGCCTCGAACGACTTCATCCAGGGCATCATCGGCGTGCTGATCGTGGCCGTCGCCGCCAGCTTCCTGTTCAATTTCGACCTGGGCTTCCTGTGGAACTGGTGGCCGCTGCTCCTGATCCTGATCGGGCTGGCCATGCTGTTCGGGGCGCGCCGCTCGGCTTAAGCCCTCACCGCGACAAAAAAAGAGACGCCTGTCCGGCGTCTCTTTTGGGTGCCTGAACCCTGGGCACTCAGGCGGAGCGACCCAGCCAGCCGGCGAACATCCGGCTAAGGCCGCCGCGCTGGCCGCGACGCCGCTTGAACCACTGGTCGAGCGTGATCGCGCCGATGATGATCAGACCCTGCGCGGAGGGCAACCAGTAGGCTTCCACCCCGATCAGGTTCAGACCGGTGCGCAGCACACCCATGATGGCCGCACCGATCAGCGTCCCCAGGATACTGCCTTCGCCGCCGCTGGTGCTGGTCCCACCAACCACAACCGCGGCGATCACGTCCAGTTCGTACCCAATCGCCGCAGTCGGCGCGGCCACGCCCAACCGGGCGGTGAGCAGTACCCCACCTGCCCCGGCCAGCAAGCCGGCGATGGTGTAGACCATCGTCTGGGTGCGCATGGTGTTGATACCAGAGAGTCGCGCCGCCTGCATATTGCCGCCAATGGCGAAGATGCGATAGCCCCACACGGTGCGGGTCAGGAACAGCCAGGCGATGATCCCCAGCACCAGCATGATCACGCTCGGCAGCGGCAGATTGAACGAACCGATGGCGAAGTTATGGCGGCCCAGGATCA
This sequence comes from Aggregatilineales bacterium, assembly GCA_029976005.1. Lineage (GTDB taxonomy): Bacteria > Chloroflexota > Anaerolineae > Aggregatilineales > Ch27 > JARKOQ01. The sequence goes on from JARKOQ010000101.1 coordinate 45,097, forward strand.
TGAAATTCTGCGGCAGGTACTGGACCGGCCAGCCCTGCGACCAGCCGTAGCAGATACCGCGTGCGATCTGGAGCATGCCCAGCGTCGCGATGAACGGGGGCAGCCGGGCGATCGTGATCAGCAGGCCGTTGATCAGGCCGCACAGCGCGCCAATCAACAGGCCAACAGCCACCGCCAGCACGATCACGGCGGCGCTGGCTTCGCCTTCCGGACCAAGCAGAGTCGAATGGTCCGGCGAAAGAAGCATCGCCGCAGCCAGACCAGCCAGGGCCATGACCGAACCGGCCGAAAGGTCGATCCCGGCGGTGATGATAACCATCGTCGCCCCAAACGCCGCGATCGCGGTCCAGGAGAAGTTCAGCATGATGTTGGTCAGGTTGACCGGCGTCAGGAAGCGGTTGTTAAGCAGGCTGAAGATGACGATCATGCCAATCAGAACGAGCAGGATGCCCAACTCCTGCCCGCGGAACGCCCGCCGCCACCAGGGTGCGGCCGCCTGGCCTTTGGAAGATTCTTGTGCTGTCATCTGACTCATGCCGGGATGCTCCCTTCTACGGTCTGGCCGGTTGCGTAGGCCATGATCTTTTCCTGTGTGGCGTCCTTGCGATCCAGAATACCCGCCATACGCCCCTCATGCATCACCAGAATGCGATCGCTCATGCCGAGAATCTCTGGCATTTCCGATGAAATCATGATCACGCCCATGCCCTGCTTGGCCAGGGCGCTCATCAGGGCGTGAATCTCCGCCTTGGCTCCCACGTCGATCCCGCGCGTCGGCTCATCCAGGATCAACACCTTAGGATTGGACAGCAGCCACTTGGCGACGACCACTTTTTGCTGGTTGCCGCCGGAGAGGTACATGCACTTCTGATCCAGGCTGGGCGTGCGTACACTCAGCCGGGTGACGTAGTCCGTAGCCGCCGCGTCCACCGCCTTGCGGTCGACCCAGCCATAGTGGGACAGCCGGTCGAGGGTGGGCATGGTGGTGTTGTTGCGCACCGAGAGCAGCAGCACCAGCCCCTGATTGGCCCGGTCCTCGGGAACCAGCCCCAGACCGGCGCGCATCGCGCTCTCCGGGGAGGTGATATCCACCGGCTTGCCGTCCACCAGAATCTCACCGCTGTCCTTGGGAACCGCACCGAACAGGAGCTGCACCATCTCCGTGCGTCCGGCTCCAACCAGCCCGGAGATTCCCAGAATCTCGCCGCGCCGGAGCGTGAAGCTCACGTCCTCGACCAGCCCGTACGCACTCAGGCCGCGCACTTCCAGAACCGGCTCGCCGATCTCGACCTGCTCCTTGTGGAAAATCTCGTCCATCACGCGCCCGACCATCAGCGCGATGATCTTCTCCGTGGTCGCCTCGGCGATGGACAGGGTGCCCACGCGCTGGCCGTCGCGGAACACGATGATCCGGTCGGCCACTTCAAAAATCTCTTCGAGGCGATGGGTGATAAACACGATCCCGCGCCCCTGCGCCTTCAACTCGCGCATGTTTTGGAAAAGAAACTTGACTTCATCGTCGCCCAGGGCTGAGGTCGGCTCGTCCATGATGATAACGCTGGCATCGACCGACAGGGCCTTGGCGATCTCGACTTGCTGTCGAGCAGCCACGGACAGGCTGCGGATAATGGCATCCGGCTGCGCCTGCGCGCCCACAACCTTCAACAGCTTCGCGGCCTCGGCTTCCATCCGGCGGCGATCCACAAAACCAAAGAAGCGGCCCAGCCCTTTCTGGCGCGGTTCGCGACTGACGAAAATATTGGCAGCGACGGTCTGGGTCGGGGACAGGTTGAATTCCTGATAAATGATGGAAATGCCCATTTGTTGAGCATGAAACGGGTTCATCAACTCGACCGGTTTGCCGCGCAGATAGATCTGCCCCGAATCGCGCGTGTAGGCTCCGGCCAGGATTTTCATCAGGGTTGATTTGCCCGCGCCATTCTCACCAATGAGCGCCACGACCTCGCCAGGATAGACCTCGAAATCGATGTTATCGAGCGCTTTTACACCTGGAAAGGATTTGGACACGCCTTCGACGCGTAAGATGGGTTCGCTCTGCAAGATGGCACCTCGGAGTTCAAATCGCAGCATGCGCTGGCCGGATGGGCACCCGGCCAGCGCACCACCATCATTGACTACTCAAACGGAACCAGCAGTCCGTGCGAACACGGAGCAGCCTAGCCTTCCGGATAGGCCGGGGGCAGCGGCTGCGTGAAATCGCTGTTTTCCCAGGCGGCGGCCATCGCGTCGACGTTGTTGATCGTCACGATGTCCATGCCAGAGTCGGTCCAGCTATCGAAGGGCGTGCCAAACAGGGCATGCTCGTAGAGCATGTGAACCGTGTCATAGCCCCAGCCCCAGTACTTCTGGCCGACCAGGCCGTTCAGCAGGCCACCCTTGACCCAGTCAAGCTCGACCGGCAGGGTGTCGAAGGCAATCGCCTTCATCCCGTTGTCGCGCATCCCCGCCTCGAACAGC
>JARKOQ010000104.1 GCA_029976005.1 Aggregatilineales bacterium
ACTGAAAGCTGCCTTTCCCATGCCCGACTATCCCCGCCAGATCGCGGACGCCCTCAAGCTGAACCCGGCCCACGTCGCCCAGGCCATCGGCCTGCTGGACGAGGGCAATACCCTGCCCTTCATCGCCCGCTACCGCAAGGAGCAGACGGGCGCCATGTCCGACGAGACGCTCCAGAAGGTCTTCGACCTGCTGGGCCGTCTGCGCGCCCTGGACGAACGGCGCGAGACGATCGTCAGGACCATCACCGAGCAGGGTAAGCTGACCCCGGAACTCGAAAAGGAGATCGCCGCCGCCGAGACGCTCAGCGCGCTGGAGGACCTCTACGCGCCCTACAAGCCCAAGCGCCGCACGCGGGCCACGGTCGCGCGGGAGAAGGGTCTGCAAGGCCTGGCCGATCTGATCCTGGAGCAGAAGCGGGGCGGCTCCCCGGAAGAACTGGCGAAGCCCTTCCTCAATGACGAGGTGCCCAGCGTGGAAGACGCCCTGGCCGGCGCGCGCGACATCGTGGCGGAGGCGATTAGCGAGAACGCCAAAGTGCGCGGCGAACTGCGCGCCAAGACCCAGACCTACGGCCAGGCCAAATCCGAGAAGGTCGACGGGGCCGAAGACCCGCGCGGCGTCTACCAGACCTACTACGAGTTCGAGTACCGCATCGGCCGCCTGCGCCCGTATCAAATCCTGGCGATCAACCGGGGCGAGCGCGAGAAGGTCCTGCGCGTGCAGGTGCTGGTCGACGAGCGCGACTGGGAGCGCGTGATCGCGGAGCAGTTCCACCCGGATCGCCGCTCCCCGCTGATGGACGAGCTGATCAGCGCCAGTGAGGACGCCGCCAAACGGCTGCTGATCCCGGCCATCGAGCGCGACGTGCGCCGTCTGCTGACCGAGCAGGCCGAGGACCACGCCATCCAGGTTTTCGCCGCCAACCTGGGCGGCCTGCTGACCCAGCCGCCGCTGGCCGGGCGGGTGGTGATGGGCATCGACCCCGCCTACCGCACCGGCTGCAAGGTGGCCGTGGTCGACGCCACCGGCAAGGTGCTTGTGACGACCACGATCTACCCCCACGAGCCGCGCCGCGACTACGCTAACTCGCTGGAAACGCTGGCCGACCTGATCACGAAGTACGGCGTCAGCCTGATCGCGATCGGCAACGGCACCGCCTCCCGCGAGACCGAGGCCCTGGTGGCCGAGCTGACCCGCGCCCTGGAGCAGGCCCACTACATCATGGTCAGCGAGGCCGGGGCCAGCGTATACAGCGCCAGCCCGCTGGCCCGCGAGGACTTGCCCGACCTGGATGTCGCCATGCGCGGGGCGGTCTCGATCGCCCGCCGCGCCCAGGACCCGCTGGCCGAGCTGGTCAAGATCGATCCCAAGGCGATCGGGGTGGGCATGTACCAGCACGACGTGGATCAAAAGCAGCTTGCCGCCGCGCTGGATGGGGTGGTCGAGAAGGTCGTCAACCGGGTCGGGGTGGACGTCAACACCGCCTCGGCCGCGCTGCTGCGCTACGTGGCCGGGATCGGCCCCAAGCTGGCCGCCAACATCGTGGCCTACCGGGACGAGCACGGCCCCTTCAAGCGGCGTCAGGACTTGCTGAAGGTGCCCGGCCTCGGCCCCAAGGCTTACCAGCAGGCGGCGGGCTTTCTGCGCATCCGGGACGGCAAAAATCCGCTGGACGCCAGCGCCATCCACCCGGAGAGCTACCCCGTGGCCGAGGGCCTGCTCGAAAAGGCCGGGCTGAAGCCCACCACGCCGCCCGCCCAGCGGGAAGCCGCCCTCAAGCTCCTGCGCGACAGGCACGGCCTGTCCACCCTGGCGCACGAACTCGGCACCGGCGTGCCGACCCTGGAGGACATCTTCGAGCAGCTCATCCGGCCGGGCCGCGACCCGCGCGAGGACCTGCCCGCGCCGATCCTGCGCAGCGACGTGATGAAGATGGAAGAACTCCAGGCGGGGATGGTCCTCAAGGGCACGGTGCGCAACGTGGTCGACTTCGGGGCGTTCGTGGACCTCGGCGTCAAGCAGGACGGGCTGCTGCACGTCAGCCAGATCCCGCAGGACGTACTGCTGGGCGTCGGCGACGTGATCGACGTCGAGATTCGCAATGTCGATCTCGACCGCGGCCGCATCAGCCTGGGGTGGGTGGAGGAACGGTAGGCGGGGGCCGGTTTCAGCAGGTATTTCCTCGGTGAAAAGTGAGCGTGATGGGGTCGCCGGAGACTCACAGTCTCCGGCGACGGTCCACAAGTCCACTGAAAGGGGTCTTCGGTTGGCTCAGCCCAAAGGAGCCCCTTTAGCGGGCTTTTTGCTGCTCAGCCTGGGGCTTTGAGCCCCAGGCGATCCACACCGTCCCCCGTATCCGACAGGCCCATCCCGTGCAATTCTCCACGCCCTCTCCACGATCCGGCGATCCCGTTCACCGAGGGAAAACCCTCATGGTTTTCTCATTTGAGGGAATCCGCTTTTTCTGCGTAAATCTAAGGCAATCTACTATTAAACATTGAATATTTCCAGATCGCCGCTTTGGCCCTTCTGGAAGGGCGGCGCTATACTGGCCACAACCCCGTGAATTTTTTAACAAGGCGGTGCTCCCGTGGCGAAACACATCAGACTCGTGGGGATCGTGGCGCTGGGCGGCGTGGTGGTGATCGCCGCGCTCGTCATCGTCCTCAACCAGCCGGACACGGTGAACGTCACCCCCGTGGTCCAGGCCACCGCCACCCTGTCGGAAACTGCCCAGACCACCAGCGCCGGTTCCATGACCCTCCGCGAGATGATGATCCGCCTGGCCGACGATGACCCTGCTTATGGGCCGGAGGACGCGCCGGTGATCATGGTCGAGTTCTCGGATTACCTGTGCCCGTGGTGCGGCACCTTCTACTTCAACACCCTGCCCCAACTGCTGGCGGCGTATCCCACCCAACTGCGCTACGTCCACCGCGATTACCCCGTGCTGGGCCTGAACGATCCCGATGCCCCGGAGCGGGCCGCCCTCGCGGCGGGCTGCGCCCTGGAACAGGGCTTCTTCTGGGAGATGCATGGCGCGCTGTTCGAGCCGTACAAGGACATGGACATGAGCCAGCACATGCGCGGCGGCCAGGGCGGCGGGATGCCCGATCCGGCCGAGCGCGAAGCCATGACGCGGCCATACACGGCTGACGCCCTGCGCGCAACCGCCGAGACAATCGGGCTGGACATGGCCGCCTACGATGCCTGCGTGACCGATCAAACCCCGGCGGCGGAGATCGTGCACGACCTCCAGGACGGCATGCAGTTGGAGATCAGCAGCGTGCCCACCTACATCATCAACGGGGTGCTGGTCCAAGGCGCGCAAAGCCTGGAAGTCTTCTCGCAGGTGATCGACGAAGCCCTGGTCGATTCGACGGCAGGGTAAAGTCGCGCAGCGCTCACAGTTCCGGGGGCACGATGTCGAACGCGGCGGCGACGGTGGAGCGGTTGCCGTTGGCGGCGACCTTCACCGGCAGGGAGAGCGCTTCCATGTTCACCAGGCACAGGTTGTCGGCGTCGCTGCAATAGCGAATGTTGAGGTGGGCCACCACGTCGGCCTCGCCCGCCGCGAAAGTCACGGGCAGGCTGACCGGCTCCGCCAGATCGGTGAGGTAGGTGTCCGTCTCGCCCGTGGCCTGGACGACCGTGCCATCCACTTCCCACGTCACCCAGGAGTCGGTGTCCGCGTTCAGGTGATAGCCTTCCGGCAGATTCAGGGTCAGTTCCAGCGTGCCCGCCCCGGCCGTGACCGCGTCCGCCGGGCCGCAGCCCGCCAGCCCGACCGTCAGCGTCGCCAGCAGCACGAGTACCCTTACCGCTTTGTTCATGATTTCGACCTTCCCACACAACGGTGCCAACCCGCGTTCGATCCAGCTCAAAAACTGTTCCCGCCCCATCATATCCCGGACCGGCCGCCTGTCAATCGCCCCGGAAGATTCGCGCGTGGCGGGCCGTATTTGCTATCCAGCCTGGTATCCCCGCGCCGATCGTCTGTGGGAGCAATCGCCGCCGGCCTACGCCCACCAGATCACCGCGCCGCTGCTGTGATCCTGCACAACGAGCAAGACTACCGCGTGCCGATCGCGGAGGTGAGCAGTTGTTCGCCACGGTCAGGCAGGCGGGCGAGGCCCCGGTGGAACTGATCCGCTACCCGCGCAAGGGGCACGCGCTTTCGCGCGGCGGGGAGCCGAAACACATCATCGACCGGCTGGAGCGCATCGTCGCCTGGTTCGATCGCTACGGCAAGCAGACAGTTTTCAATGGGGTGCCTATGTGTCGCCCTTTGTGATCCCCCAGGTAGCGCACTTTCCTAATAAAACCGGGCCGCTCCTGGATGAGCGGCCCGGCAGTTTGATAACGGGCACCTGGGAAAGGTTGGAAGGGGTGTCGCTTAACAAGTCTCGGCGCGGTGGGGGGCGGTCCTGGCGATGGGCTTCTCAGCCTCGCCGTAGCGTTCCTCCAGGCGATGGCCCTGAACGGCCAGCCAGTTCCCGGCGTTGGCGAGCGTGCGGTCCAGCAGGCTCCGTGAGGCAGGGTTGGCGGCGCAGGCCTCGCGGCCAAACGCTTTCTGCGCGTTGCGGCGACGCTCTTCCACGAGCTGTTCCAGTCCAGAGACCATATCGCGATGGTTAACGATAAACATTCTGATTTCCCTTTTCCTTCAGTTCCAGCAGTCGCGGCTGCGGGCTCCCTCAAACATGCTTGCCCGTAGTCTGACACCATCTTAATGGCATACCGCTGAACTGTCGTCCGCCATGCGGTGAGTCTTGGCCCTGCCCGGCAGGACAGTTGTTTTCCTGGTCGAACGGCCAGGAAAACAACATTTGAATGTCGAATGTGAGCGGTTTGTCCGGCAAATTCCTGAAGGTATGTTTGGGTAGGGGCGACCGGCGGTCGCCCTGGGCGGTTCGCGAACCGCCCAATTGGTGTCAAGTTATGCATTTTGGCGGGACATGAAGCGAGACAATGAGGGCGCGGCGGGCACGCCGGGGACTCAAGTCCCCGGCTACGGACACGAAGTCCGCTGAAGCGGACTGGGGGAGTGGGCATCTTGTGAGTCCACTTTCAGTGGACTTGGTATCCCTAGCCCGCGACTTGAGTCGCGGGCGGTCCAACGGCCGCCAGCTCAAAATCAGAGCCGGATCATTTTGGAAAGGTTCAACCGAGCATGCATTCGCCGGGCCGGAGCCTGGCTCTATCCGATCCAGGCTCCAGCCATCGCTTCGAGAATCAGGCGCCGACCGCCGCCGTCAGACGCCGACCAGCACCACGCCGCTACGGGCCGGAACCGTGCAGCGCGCCTGGCCATCCGCCAGCACCAGGTCGGCGGGCCGGCCGTAGGCCACCTGCGCCGCGCCAGGCTGGAACGGCAGCGCGACCGGGGCGGGCTGTTTGCCCGCGTTGAAGATCACCAACGCCTGGACGCCGTCCAGCTCGCGCCGGTAGGCCAGCAGGTGACCCTGGGCCAGGACGGTGGCATACGTGCCGCGCCGCAGGACGGGATACGCCTTGCGCAGCGCGATCGCTTCCCGCGTGGCGCGCCACAGCTCGCCCTTCAGGGCGTCCACCCGATCCCAGGGGATCGTGTTGCGGCATTCCGGCTCGTAGCCGCCGCTGAGGCCCAGCTCGTCCCCGTAATACACGCACGGCGCGCCGGGCAGGGTCATCTGGCACAGGGTCGCCAGGATCAGGGCGGACGGATCGCCGCCCACCATGCTCAGGGTGCGCGGGGTATCGTGGCTGCCCAGCAGGTTGAGCTGGGTCTGGACGACCTGCCAGTCGTAGAGGCTCAGGCTCTCCTCCAGGGCCGCCGCGCACTGGGAGGCATCCAGGGGCTTGACCGGGTACGGCCCGTGATTCAGGCCGCTGAGGGTCTTTGCGCCAAAGAAGCCGATCGCCGCGCGCGAGAACAGGTAGTTCATCACCGCGTCGAACTGGTCGCCTTGCAGCCAGCGCATGGCCGGATCCCAGATTTCGCCGACGATGTAGGCCTCCGGGTTGATGGCCTTGACGCGCCGCCGGAACTCCTGCCAGAACGAGTCGTCGTCGATCTCGGTGGGCACGTCCAGCCGCCAGCCGTCCGCCCCGAAGCGAATCCAGTGTTCGGCCACGCCCCAGATGAACTCGCGCACGGCGGGGGTGTCGGTGTTGAACTTGGGCAGGGCGGGCAAATCCCACCACGCGGCATAGTTGGGCTTGGTCCCGTTGGCGAAGCCGTTCCAGTCGTAGGCGTTGACCGGAAAGTCCTTGACCACGAACCAGTCGATGTAGGGCGACTTGCTGCCGCATTCCAGCAGGTGATTGAACTGGAAGAAGCCCCGGCTGGCGTGGTTGAACACCCCGTCCAGGATGACCTTGATCCCGCGCGCGTGGGCGGCATCGAGCAGGGTGCGCAGGGCGGCGTCTCCGCCCAGGATCGGATCGACGCGCAGGTAGTCGTGGGTGTGGTAGCGATGATTGGAGGCCGACTGGAAGATCGGCGTCAGGTAGAGGGCCGTGATCCCCAGCTCGGCCAGGTAATCCAGCCGTTCGGCCACGCCCACCAGGTCGCCGCCCTTGAAGCCGTGCTGGGTCGGGGCAGAGTCCCAGGCTTCCAGGTTGGCGGGCTTGGCGACCGCCGCGCTGCGCGCGAAGCGGTCGGGGAAAATCTGGTAAAACACGGCGTCTTTCACCCATTCGGGTGTGATGGCAGACATGGAAAGGAATCGCTCCTGAGTGGTGCGGGCGGGTGGTCGGCGGGCGGCCTCGATCGCGGCCCGCCGGACTGTCTATTATGCCGCGTCCCGGCCGGCTATCAAGAGAAAAGCAGCGCACCGCGAGGACGCGGAGAACGCAGAGGAGAAATTCCAGAGATTCGGTCTCCTGCATTCTCGGGGCTGACTGTGCGCGGGGTTGTGGAACGCCGGCAGCCGCGCTCCACGACGCGGCAGGCCGCGCCGCTACGATTATTGTGCGCACTCTCGGAGGAGGTTTCTACCACCCACCACGCACCACAAACCAGCCACCGCCCTGATCACTGCTCCGGCGGCTCGTCGATGTAGCGGGGCGGCTCGAAGTATTCCGGCGGCTGGGTGGAGGCGCGGCGCACGCGGGCGGCTTCGCCCAGCGCGATCAATTCCGAGTCGCGCACGACCCGGCTGTTGTAGCGCCGGTAGAGGTCTTTGTTTTCGCCATCGTCGACCGTGTAGCGCCAGCGGCCCCGGCCGGTTTCACGCAGGACCGACCCGCAGTAATCGCAGTGGACGGTGCGCCGCACGCGGGGGATGCCCAGCACGCGCCGGCGGCGCTCCACCAGCGACAGGCGGCCCCGGCTGCACACCGGGCAGGTTTCCAGCACGAACCCATCCGTGTAACGCCGGACCTCCGCCGCGCCCGCCATGAAGAACAGCCCGTACACGATCAGCAGCCCGGCTCCCAGGCCGAGGGCGATGGTTTCCGGCGGCAGGTTGCCAAGTGGCCCCGTGCCGGATGGCAGACCGCCGGATGGCGTGGCCGGGGCGATCGCCGCGGTGGGCTGGACTTCGACGGCCGCGCTGTCGGTTGGCGTGGCCGAGGGGGACTGGGTCGGCGTGGCCGATGGCTCAACCGTCGGCGTGGGCTGCGGGGTCTCGCTGGAGGCGGGAGTCGCGCTCGGCGGCTCGGTGGGCGGCTCAGTTGGCGGCTCGGTGGGCAGCTCTCCACCGGGACCCAGCTCGATCGGAGTCGGCAGCGGGGTGAAGGTCGCCGGCGGGGCGGCGGCCGAAGGCGTCATCTGAGGTTCCGCCGCGACCGGCGAGGCCAGGGCGGCGAGCGCGGGCGTTTCCGTGTCCGTCGCGGTGTCTGTCACCGTCGCGGTGTTTGTGACCGTCGCGGTGTCGGAAGGCTGCGAACTGGGCGTGGCGGTCTCGGTCGGCGTTTCCGTCAGCGTCGCTGATGGCGTGGCCGTCGGGGTCGCCGTGTTCGTGATCGTCGCGGTGGCCGTTTCGGTCGCCGTCGGGACGGGCGTGTCCGTACTCGTCGCCGTCGGCGTGACCGTTGGGGTCGGCGTATCGGTCGCGGTCGGGACAGGGGTGTCCGTATCCGTCGCGGTCTCTGTCACCGTCGCTGACGGCGTGGCCGTCGGAGTATCCGTCGCGGTTGCGGTATGCGTCGGGGTGTCCGTCGGCGTGGGCGTGAAGGTCGGCGTCAGCGTGCCCGTGCTGGTGGCCGATGCAGTCGGCGTGACGCTGGGCGTCTGGGTGGCGGTCGCCGTGGCGGTTGAGGTGGCTGTATCCGTCGGAGTCGCCGTCTCCGTGGGCACGTCCGTGTCCGTCGGAGCCGCCGTCTCGGTCGGCGGCAGCGTGGCCGTGCCGGTCAGCGTCGGGGTGGCGGTCGGCCCGCTGGAGGTGGGGCCGCGCGTCGGCGTGCGGCTGGGAGTAAACGTCGGGGTCGGAGTCAGGTTGCTGGCGGAGACGACCGGCAGCGCGGCAAGGTCATCCGTCCAACGCACCAGGTTGACCGCGACCCAGGCGAAGCCCTCCCCCGCCCGGATCATGATCCAGGAGCCGTCCGCGTTGCGCCCGACCGGCTCGACCACGTCCCCCGGCCGCAGCGCGCCCACCACCAGGTAGGTGCGGCCCGGCCCGGCGCGCAGGTACGCGCCCTGCGCGTCGATATTGGCCCAGTTCCCCACCGGTGTATTGGTCGGATAGTACGGGGTGGCGGTGTAATCGCCCGGCAGCACGGTCGGGGTGAGGTCGGATTCGTCAATCGCCGGGAGCGCGTCGACGTTGTCCACCCAGCTCACCAGGTCGCGGCGCAGCCAGCCATACCCGGCGTTGTAGGCGATCATGACCCACGTCCCGGCCGCGTTGCGGGCCAGGGGAGTCACGCGCTGGCCGCGCACGACCTGCCCGACCGGGAGATAGGTGCGTCCCGGCCCACCGCGCAGGAAGACATCATCCCCCAGCACGATGTTGCCGGCCGGGGTCGGCGTCCCGGTCGGAGCGCCCTGGGCCTGAACGCGCTGGTTGGGGAAAGCAAAAAAAGCCCCTCCCAGCAGGAGCAAGGCGATCAGCAGGGCCAGCACGGCGAACGTCGAGCGGATACGGTTCAAGTGCGTTATCGCAAACTTGGCGCTGGATATCACAAAGAATCCAAACTGCGAGGGTATGGTAACACGAACGCGCGCCGCTTCCAAGTCAGACCCCGCATCCGGGCGCGAAAGATTAACGCGATTAGAACGCGACGCCCCCGGAATTCTACCGGGGGCGCGCGTGGGTATGGCTTGTCGGGTGGAGGAGCTTACCCGGCGCAGGCCTGGAAGGCCGGCAGGTGGTTGAACTCCGAGACGTTGCGCAGGTTGGTGAAGACCCGCACCAGGTCGGGGTAGGCGCTCACCGTGGCAATCCACTGATCGTACAGGGCGAAGTTGGCGACCTCGGCCTGGGCGCCCAGGGCGCACGCTTCGGCCAGGCTGCTGACGTTCACTTCGACGCTCGGCGCGATCTCCGGCACGGGTTGCCCGTAGCGGGTGAAGGCGGCTTCCAGGGCGGCGATGTGGCTGGCCTCGGCCTGCTGGATGCGGCTGAAGGGGACGACCGCGCCGAACTGGGCGATGATCTGGCCGTAGGCGGCGTAGGCGTTGACCTCGTCGGCCAGGCCGGCCGTCAGCGCGTCGATGGCTTCGGGGGTCAGCTCGCCCGTCGCGGTGAGGGCGTACAGGCCCAGGCCACTGCCCGCCGCGCCGTTCTGGCCGTAGCGGTTCCCGGCTCCGTACTGCAAACCCGTCCCGGCGGCAGTCCCGGCCGTGCAGTTCAGGCAGAGGGTTGGGTCCTGAAGCTGAAGAGTCTGGCCGTAGCCGCCCGCGCCATTGGCGCCCCCGGCGCCAGCGCCGCGCCCATTCCCAGGGCCTTGCGCCAGGACGGCCCCGGCGCTGAGAGCGCCGCTGAGAGCGACGATCGCGACGACGGTCAGGACGATCAGGCTGCGGGTGAAGAATCGACTGGTTTTCATGGTGTGTGCTCCTTCTCAGGTTGTTTCAGGCTCGTCACGATAAACCGTTCGTTTATCTGCCTGTAGGATAGGCCGGGACTGTGTGGAAATCATGAAGAGCTTGTAGGGGAGTTGTGTGAGCGATGTCCCGCCGCAGGCCGCGCCAGAACAGGGGCACGCAAAAAAAGGCGAGCAGAGGGGGTTCTGCTCGCCACAAAGGAGGGGGGAAGTTGCGTAGGAAAGGTCAGCGCAGGAGCATCAGCGCCAGGGCCAGGAACCCGGCCAGGGCCAGCAGGCCAAAGCCGCCCCAGCCCCATCGCCGCCGCAGCAGCACGGGCCGTACCGGTACCGGCCGGAAGTAGGGCCGGTAAGCCCGCCGGTAGACCGGTCTGCGATAGAACCCCATGCCCCTGCGCATCATCGTGTTCTCTCCTGAAAGGCTCAGCGTCGATGTTGCTTTCAGCTTACCGCCGGAATGTAAACGGGTGATGGGGAAAATGTAAATTCTGTGTGACGACGCGAAAAATCGGCCCCGGCCTCACCCCCGCAGCCAGGGCGGGCGGCGCTCCACCGAGTCCCCCGCCGGGGCGAGCACGTCCACGATCAGGCGCTCGCCCGCCTTGCCGATCTTGTGCAGCACGTCGCCCTCGCCCAGCACGGCCAGGACGTCCGCCCGGTGGGTCTCGAAGGCAGCTTCCTCCACGATGACCAGCTCGGCGCTGGCGGTCGTATCCAGCGGATGCAGGCGGCAGGCTTTCAGCACGGCGCGCAAAGCGGCGTAGCGCGCCTCGACCGTGGCATCCGG